>JBKPGU010000153.1:0-3751 GCA_046729535.1 Actinomycetota bacterium | reverse complement strand
CGTGGAGCTTCCCGCGTCGGTGGTGCTCAAGGTCACCCACACCGACCCGGGCGTGAAGGGCGACCGGGTCAGCGGCGCCCTCAAGCCTGCGACGCTGGAGACCGGCATGGTCGTCCAGGTCCCCCTGTTCGTCGAGGAAGGGGACCAGGTGAAGGTCGACACGCGTACCGGCGAGTACCTCACGCGCGTGAAATAGGGGGCGAGGCGGCGCCGATGGGTGCGACGGGGGGCTCGCCCGGCCGTCGCGTTCCCACGAGGGCGACCGGTCACCGACGCCGGCGATCTGCGCGGCGCCTGGCCATCGACATCCTCTACCAGGCCGACGTTCGTGAGCAGTCCCCAAGTCAGGTTCTCGAGGAGTGGCGGCGGGTCGGCCGGAAGATCCCCGAGTACTCCGAGGACATCGTTCGCGGGGTCGAACGGGATCTCAGGCTCATCGACGGCGAGCTGGGTGCCAACTCCGAGGAATGGACCGTGCAACGCATGGCGATGGTGGATCGAACGATCCTCCGCGTGGCCTGCTACGAGCTTCGGGCGGGTCTGCCGCCTGCGGTCGCCATCAACGAGGCGGTGGAGGCGGCCAACGAGCTGTCCACGGAGGACTCGGGGAGGTTCATCAACGGGGTGCTCGGGCGGATCGCCCGAAGCATCGGGTGATCAGCTCTCGGGCTTGTCTTCGGGTTGCTTGGCGAGCGTGGATGCGTTCTCCTCCTCGCCCTCCTGGATGCCTTTCTTGAATTCGCGGGTGGACTTCCCCAGCGAGCGGGCCAGGTCCGGCAGCCGCCGGGCGCCGAACAGCAGCAGGACGATCCCCAGGATGATGAGGAGCTCCGGGATACCGAGGTTCATCTAATCCTCCCTGTCGCGCCCAGTCTATCCCCTGATCGCGTCGGCGGCCCTAGGCCTCAACGACCAGACGGGCCAAGCTCCTCGCTTCCGCCTCGATCGACCCTCGGCCGGCCAGCCGGTCGAGCCACGCACTCGGAAGGCCGGCCCACCCGTCCGCGGCTCCCAGGAGCGCTCCGGCCACGGCCCCGTTGGTATCGGTGTCACCTCCCAGGGCCACGACACGCCGAAGCTCCTCCTCGAAGCCACCACCACGGGCGACCGCCTGGAGCCCCACCGCCGCCGTGAAGAGGCAGAACCCCTGGTCAGGTCCGTCGATGGGTCGGCTGGCGCCGACCGCACGTGTTAAGAATTCGAGCTCTTCGCCCCCCTCCCGATCGCCCACGGCTCCCAGCGCGTCTGCGACGGCCTGATCTGGGCTCTCTCCGCGAACGAGCGATGCCACCGCCAACGTGACAGCCAGAACCGCCGTGCCGCACCTGGCGTCGAAATGGGTGAGCGCGGAGAGACGGGGGGCCAGGTCCGCCAGGAGGTCCGGCCGGTCCCCGTAGGCGGCCCCCAGCGGAGCGCAGTACATGACGGAGCCGTTCCCGGCCGAGACCTCGGGGCCCCGTTCCTCCCAGATCGCCCTCGCCGCTTGCTCAGCGAGAGCTCCCGGGCCTGCGCCCGCTGCCCGCGCGCGCCCCACGCGCCCCAGGACCCTGGCGGTCAAGGCGCCGACGTCGGGAGGGCTGGACGCGAACCACGCCAGATGACGTGCCACCAGGTCGTCCGGGTCGAAGCGTCGCCGATCCAGGAGGCTTCGGAGGAGGTTCCTCGCCATGGCGGTGTCGTCGGTCGTCGACCCGGGGGCTCCTCCTCGCCAGACCAGCTCGAGGGCAGGGACCGGGTACGGGACGTCCTTCGCCCGACGGAACTCGAACGGCGCCCCCAGGGCGTCGCCGAGGGCCAGGCCCATGACGGCGCCCACCACCCTGTCTTCGGTCGCCGGATCGATCACGACGTGAGGCTATCGCCGGTGGCACGTTGACATGTGCCCGCGAGCCTCTATCCTGAGCTAAGACGAACTTCCCCTTTAAGTCCGGTCCCGTGAGACCGGGAAGGGAGATGAGAGATTGGCGCACATCCACGCTCCGCGTGCGCGGGGCGTTCCTCTTTTCATCGCCCCGGGGATCCACCGGTGACCCTGTTCGTGGAGCGGGGACGCCTCCTCGACTCGGCCGAGATCCGTCGGGTCGTCACCCGTATCGCTCACGAGATCCTCGAACGCAACAAGGGCGCGGGGCGCGTGGTCCTGATCGGGATCGCCGCGCGGGGCGACGACCTGGCCCGAAGGCTGGCCCGGGAGATCGCTCGGATCGAGGGCATCGAGGTGCCCGTTGGGGCTCTCGACATCACGTTCTACCGGGACGACATCGGGATGCGGGCCGAGGCGCCCGAGGTGCACGAGACCCGGATCGACTTCGACATCTCCGACTCGACCGTGGTCTTGGTGGACGACGTGCTGTTCACGGGACGGACCATCCGCGCGGCAATGGATGCCCTGGTGGACTTCGGGAGGCCGGACGCCATCCAGCTCGCAGTCCTTGTGGACCGGGGCCACCGTGAGCTTCCCATCCGGGCGGACTACGTCGGGAAGAACGTTCCAACCAGGAAGGACGAGGAGGTACAGGTCCGCATCGCTGAGGTCGACGGCGAGGATTCTGTGGTGGTCGGGGAAGGGGTGAGGGAGCCAGCATGATCAAGCATCTGCTTTCGATCAACCAGCTGGAACGGGACGACGTGTTCAAGATCCTGGACACCGCGGCCAGCTTCCGCGAGGTCGGGACGCGGATCATCAAGAAGGTCCCTGCCCTCCGGGGCCGGACCGTGGTGAACCTGTTCTACGAGAACTCCACCCGAACCAGGATCTCGTTCGAGCTCGCCGCCAAGCGCCTCTCGGCCGATGTCATCAACTTCTCGACCAGCGGGTCATCGGTGTCGAAGGGCGAGAGCCTGAAGGACACCGCGCTGACCCTCCAGGCGATGGGGGCCGACGCCATCGTGATCCGACACTCGTCATCGGGCGCGCCGTACACCCTGACGAAGTGGGTGAACGCCAGCGTGCTGAACGCCGGCGACGGTACGCACGAGCACCCCACGCAGGCTCTCCTGGACCTGTTCACCATCCGCGAGCACTTCCCCTCGTTCGAGGGATTGCGCCTCGCCATCGTGGGCGACGTCCGCCACTCGCGGGTGGCGCGGTCGCTCACCCTCGCCATGTCGAAGATGGGCGGCGAGGTCACCCTGATCGGGCCGCCCACGCTCATCCCGCCCGAGGCTCCCGCGTGGGGCGCTCAGGTCTCCCACGAGCTCGACCAGGTCCTACCGAAGCTGGACGTGTGCTACATGCTCCGCGTCCAGCGCGAACGCCAGCGCCAGCAGTTCTTCCCAAGTGTCCGCGAGTACGCACGGCTGTTCGGCCTCTCCCGGTCGAGGGTCGCCGCCCTGCCGGAACACGCCCTGGTCATGCATCCCGGGCCCATGAACCGCGGGGTGGAGATCGCCTCCGGCGTGGCCGACCTGCCTCGCTCGCTCATCACGGACCAGGTGACGAACGGGATCGCCGTTCGCATGTCGCTCCTGTACCTGATCCTGGGCGCCAGGGCCGGGGGAGAGGATCAGGGGAGCCCCGATGACTCCGGCGATCGAGCGCTCGAGTCGCTTCCCGAGCTTCAGGAGGCCGCGGATGCCTAAGCGAACGCTGTTCAAGGAGATCCGGGTCGTGGACCCCGCTTCGGAGACGGACGCGGTCCTGGACGTCCTGGTCGAGGACGAGCTGATCGCGGACGTCGGGACGGGGTTCGGCGTCCCCAAGGCGGACGCCATCGACGGGAACGGTCTGGTCCCTGTCTCTTATACACAT
>JBKPGU010000152.1:0-7501 GCA_046729535.1 Actinomycetota bacterium | reverse complement strand
GGCCTGATCAGCCGGCCCGGGTGACCTTGCCCGCCTTGATGCAGCTGGTGCAGACGTTGAGGCGCCGGGGGGTGCCGTTCACCAGCGCTCGAACCCGCTGGATGTTGGGGTTCCAGCGACGGGGTGAGCGCTTGTGGGAGTGCGACACCTTCATGCCGAATCCCGGAGTCTTCCCACACACTTCGCAGACCGCTGCCATGGCCAACCGATGGTAACAGCAGCCACGGGGGCCGCCCACGAGCGAGGTTCAGCGCCTGGCGACGCGCCGGCGGCGGCCGGCGCGGGCGGCGAGGAGACCCCCCGCCAGGATGGCCAGCACGATGACCACGGTCCCCAGCGGTAGCACCCACCCGTTCCCCGTGCCGGGGCCGGGGGAAGCGGGCGACGGCGCGGCCGAGGGGGACGACCGTGTCGGGCTGGCAGTGGGCGAGGGCGACGTGCCGGCCAAGGTGATCCGACGAGCCGGCGTTCGCACGATGTCGATGCCGTTCGACACTACCGCCACCAGCCTGTAACCGCCGGACGCGATCCGGGGGAGTCGACCGATGATCCTGGCCGAACCCTCGAGATAGGTGCGCGTGGGACCGAAGGAGACCTCCCCTTCATCCGTGGCCAGGGCGAGGTGGACCACGGAGGTCTGCGGCACCGAAAGGAGGATCTTGATGCGACGGCCCGCCTGCGCACGGGAGGGGGAACGGACGATGGCGCCCGGGGAGATGGCGGGCTCGACGGGCGTGCCGGTGTGGACTTCCAGCTCGCCCTCGCCGGCCTTCAGGAGCCAGGGGCCGGGGGGAGCTTGCGCTCCCTTCACCGTGACCGAGCCCGTTCCCTCGAGGGTCAGGGTGTCCAGCCCCACGGCGATCCCAACCCGGATCGCTCCCGGCTCGTCGTGGTGCCTGGGGCGAAGCCCACCGTAGTAATAGCCGAGGATCTGACGGTAGTTCAGTCCGCGGGCCGCTTTCCCATACGCCCCCCACTGGACCATGCCCACGCCGTGCCCCCAGCCCCGGCCGCGGAGCACGAGGGAACGGCCGCTCGTGGAGAGGTCGAACCAGACGGATGGGACGGTCTGGGGAAGCCGGCCGTCGGCGTCGAGGGTCGGATAGCGGTCGGGCGCGAGGCAGTGTGCCCAAGAGTTCAGATCGCTCCGGAACTCGGCGACCGTCAGCCTCCTGACCGCACCGCCACCCCGCACGGTCACCGTGCCTCCGGACAGCGCGACGGAGGAGATCCGACGCCGTTTCGGCCAGTCCCCGGACGTCCGCAGGAACCGGGCCAGGTCGCTGAAGGGGATGGACGCCCGCCAGTGGGCCAGTGGGGAGGCTCCATCGTCTCGCTCCGGCACGGGCCGCAGGTAGGGGAGCGGGTCCGAGCCGAAGACCTGATCGTTCCCGATCGTGTGGCCGTTCGACGTGGAGGAGTACAGCGTGTCGGCCGGACGGCCTCCGTACAGGAGGACCTGGCCCGCGGTGGCCTCCACCGCGCGACGCCACCGGTCTCCGTACGGGCCGACGGAGATCCCGAGCCCCCGGTAGACCTGACAGGCGTCGGTGGCGCACAGCTGATACCCGAGCTCCTCGCCCTCCGGGCCGGGATGGCCGAGGTGAGCCAAGGCGTACGAGCGGGCCGCCACGACCTGGGCCTTCAAGGCCTCCATCGGCCACAGCCGCGGGACCTCGGCGATCCCCTCCAGGTAGTCCTCGACGGGTAGCACGCCGATCACGAACAGCTTCCCCGAGGCGTCCCTGCCGACCTCGAGGGTGCCGCTGTACCGGGCGTGCAGGATCGGCCGGACCGGACGCACGCACCGGGACTTCGCGTGGGGGTACTCTCCGTAGACCAGGACGCTCGACCCCGGAGCGGCCACGAACCGGATCCGTTCCCCCGGAGTCGGTGTTGCGGCACGGGCATCCCCCGTTCCAGATGACGGGAAGACCGGGAAGGCGACCGTCAGGAGGGCGAGCGCGAGGGCGACGGTCGTGCGGGCACGCACCCGACCCACGGTAGGGAGGGGGTCCGGGTTTGGCAACCGATTCGCCCGTTGGGTCAGGGCCGTACGACCTTCGCCAGCTCCCGGAGGAGGATGGTTTCGGTGATCGGGCCCGGCAGGAGGAACACCCGGGTGCCGGACCCGTCGAAGATCAGCGTGTCGGGAGGACCCCGAAGGTTCAGCCCGTTCAGCACCGACTTGTCCGGGTCGAACACGCTGGGGTACGGGTACCCGTGCTTCAGGATGAAACCGCGGGCAAGAGGTCGGAGGTCGTTCGTGTCGACCCCGACGAACTGGACCCGGCCCTCATACCGCCGGGCCACCCTGGCCAGCTGCGGGGCTTCGTAGATGCAGGGGCCGCACAACGAGCCCCACACGTTGACCACAACCGGCGTGCCGTGGAGTTGGCCGAGCAGCTCCTGGAACCGGGCGTGATCGAACGTGGGGAGGTCGCACGGGCCCGACGGAAGGAGGGGAGTCGAAACGGCGTTGCGGACCCTCGGCACCTGGTTGCAAGCGTCGAGGTTGGCCGGTGGGGCGGCGGGGGCACTCCGGCAGGCAGCGGCCAGCCCGAGGAAGGCGATCACGGCCGAGGCCGCCCGGATCGCGCGGCTTCGGGGCGGTCCAACACACGTGGTGATCACGAGCCCATTGTCCTCGACGGGGTGCCTTCGCGGGTCCGATGGCGGCCCATCGTCCCCTGGCGGTCGAGCTTCGGGCCGATGCTATAATCCGCGAAAATGCACCTCTACCTGCGGTTTTGATGCACGAGACTCGCGGGGCCCTCGATGCGCCGACCTTCCGTCGGGCGATGTCTCTGTTCCTCGATGCGCTCCGCGCCCACCGCGACGAGCTGAACTCCCTGAACGTCTACCCCGTCCCGGACGGCGATACTGGGACCAACCTCCTGATGACCCAGGAAGCTGTGGTGGCGGCGCTTGCGGCCCTGGAGGCCCCCGGGTTCGGACCGGTGGGAGAGGTCGTGGCCCACGCGTCGCTGATGGGAGCCAGAGGGAACTCCGGTGTCATCCTGTCCCAGGTCTTGCGCGGGCTGTCCGAGCGCATGCCCTCCAATGGCCGGGCTTCGCCCATGGAGCTGGCCGCCGCGCTCGACCATGCCAGCAGCGAGGCGTTCCGGGCCGTGGCGCGACCAGCCGAGGGGACGGTGCTCACGGTGCTCAGGGATTCGGCGCGAGCCGCAACGGCCGCCGCCGCGGACGGGAAGGGTTCGACGGACCTGGTCGAAGCGGCCCTTGCCGCCGCCCGAGCCTCCCTTGTGCGAACCCGGGAGACCCACCCCGACCTCAAACGGGCCGGCGTCGTGGACGCGGGGGGGAAGGGCGTCGTCCTGTTCCTGGACGCGGTCCGCGCGGCCCTTCGAGACGAGGCACTCTCCGAACCGGTCGGAACCCTCGGCCCCGTCGGCGCCGAACAAGCAGAAGGCGCCGGCACGCTGGAGACGGAGCCGGCCTTCGGGTATGAGGTCCAGTACCTGTTGGAGGCAGGCGACGATGCAGTGCCGGCCGTGCGGCGCTCGCTCGAGGACCTGGGGGATTCCTTGGTGGTGGTGGGCGGGGGCGGGCTGTTCAACGTCCACGTCCACACCAACGAGCCGGGCGAGGCCGTCGACGTGGGTCTGGGCGCGGGCGAGGTTCGGAACATCTCGATCGTTCACCTGAAGGATCAGATCCATGCGTGCCTCGGCGGGCAGGCCCGGGCCGTCAGGGTGGCCGAGCAGATGACGGCGCTCGTCGCCGTCGCCGAGGGGGATGGCCTGACCCGCACCTTCTCATCGTTGGGTGCGATCGTCGTCCCGGGAGGCCCCGGGAACAACCCATCAGTGGGCGACCTCGTCACCGCCATCCAGGTCGCGCCGGCGGACGACGTCCTCGTGCTGCCGAACCACCAGAACATCGTCCCCTCCGCGGAACTGGCTGTGGAGGAGTCGTGGAAGCGGGCCCGCGTGGTCCCGGCCCTCTCCATCCCCGCAGGGCTGGCCGCAGCGGCGGCGTTCAACTCGACCCTCGCCCTCGAGGAAAACGCGCGGTCGATGGACCTGGCCGCGAGCGGCTGTCGTTGGGGAGAGGTGGGTAGGGCGGAACGCGACGCCGACACGCCGGTCGGCGCGGTTCGCCGGGGGGAGTGGTTGGGCCTGGTGGACGGGACGGCGGTGTCTGTCGGCGCCTCCGGAGCCGAGGCCGCCGTCGAGGTGTCGCGACGCCTGGCGGGCGAGGAATCGGAGATCCTGACGCTGGTGACGGGCCTCGACGCCACAGAGGCGGAGAGGCAGGCGGTCGATGCCGCGCTTCGCCGAGCATTCCCCGGCCTCGATGTTCAGATCGTGCTGGGAGGTCAGCCCCGGTACCCATTCTTGATCGGGGTGGAATGAGTCCCCTCACCCTGGACAGCCCGGTCATCGACATCGATCCGCGCGTGGCCAACCGGCGGGTCGGTCTGAAAACGAAGGGCCCGCCGGCGCACCAGGTCCTGGCCGAAGGACTGGAGATCCGTACGGTCGGTCAGCTCCTCCGGCACTACCCCCGTCGTCACATCGATCGGTCGACGCTGATCGGTATCCGGGACCTCCGCCTGGGCCAAGAGGCCACCGTGATCGGCAAGGTCGCCGGCGTCACCAGCCGGCGGACCAGGCACGGCAAGTCCATGGTCACCGTCCGCGTCTACGACGGGACGGGATTCCTGGAGCTGCCCTTCTTCAACCAGCCGTGGAAGGCGCAGCAATTCCGCCAGGGCATGGAGGTGGCGGTCTCCGGACAGGTGAAGGGCCGCCGAGGCGCAACGGTGCAGATGCTGGCTCCCGAGGTCGAGACGCTCTCCGGCGAGGACGCCGACCAGGTGCATACCGGGCGCATCATCCCCATCCACCGCGCCACGGAGGGCATCTCGAGCCGGACGATCCGTGAGCTGGTTTTTCGCGCCCTCCAGAGGATCGACAGGATCCCGGATCCCTTCCCGCGGGAAGCCGTGGACCCGGAGGGCTTGGTCGAGGAGGACGAGGCGCTGCGCGCCATCCACTTCCCGGAGGATCCCGTCCATCTCAGGCGAGCGACGGACCGGTTGAAGTTCGACGAGCTGTTCACGCTGGAGCTGGGAGTGGCCTTCCGGAAGCGAAGGGTGGAGCGGTCCGAGCGGGGCGTGTCTCACACCGCCGAGGGCCCGCTGGTCGACCGATTGCTTTCCACCCTGCCGTTCGAGCTGACCGCCGCCCAGCGGCGCGCCATGAAGGAGATCGGCGAGAACATGGGCGCCGGCCGCCCGATGAACCGACTCCTCCAGGGCGACGTGGGCTCGGGCAAGACGGTGGTCGCGCTGTACGCGGCCCTGGTGGTCATCCAATCCGCTCGCCAGGCCACGATCATGGCCCCCACCGAGGTCCTGGCCGGACAGCATCTCCGGAGCGTCCGGTCGCTCCTGGCCGGAGCTGGAGGGGTCGACTTCCTGGACCAGGTCCGGTCGAGGGGTGCGAACGCCGATGGCCAGACGAGCCTGCTCGACGGCGATCCCGGGCCCGAGGGCGAGCCGGTTGAGGCTCCCGGTCGGCCCATCAACTACGCGCTCCTCACCGCATCCGTAACGGGGAAGGACCGTCAGGCGGTCCTCGAAGGCATCCGATCGGGCGAGGTCGATCTGGTGGTGGGTACCCATGCCCTCGTACAGGAAGGCGTGGAGTTCGAGGATCTGTCCCTTGCCGTGATCGATGAGCAGCACCGTTTCGGTGTTCATCAGCGCGTCGCGCTGAAAGAGAAGGGAACGCACCCGGATGTCCTGATCATGACGGCCACGCCAATTCCCAGAACCCTGTCGCTCACGTACTACGGTGATCTGGACGTCTCGATCCTCGACGAGATGCCCCCCGGGCGACAACCCATCACCACGCGCGTGGCCCGGTTCGCCGCGGAGCGCCGGGTCGCCTACGACCTTGTCCGGGACGAGGTTGGGCGAGGCCGGCAGGCCTTCGTGGTGTGCGCCGCGATCGACGAGGGGAACCGCCTAGAGGTCCGCGCTGCCGAGGCGGAGGCCGAGCGACTGCAGACCGAAGTGTTCACCGATCTCCGCATGGCCCTCCTGCACGGCCGGATGCGACCCGCGGAGAAGGATCGGGTCATGGAAGGCTTCCGCCGGGGCGAGGCCGACCTCCTCATCTCGACCACCGTGATCGAGGTGGGCGTGGACGTTCCCAACGCCACCTTGATGCTGGTGGAAAATGCCGAGCGGTTCGGCCTTGCCCAACTCCACCAACTCCGGGGGCGGATCGGCAGGGGCGGGCACCCTTCCACGTGCATCCTGTTCGATGAGAGCGGGCAGGAGAACGAGGACGCGGCCGCGCGGCTCGCGGCGATGGTCCGGACCACCGACGGGTTCGAGCTGGCCGACGAAGACCTCCGTCTGCGGGGCGAGGGCACGCTGTTCGACATCCGGCAGTCGGGCATGCCCGATCTGAAGCTGGCCCGTCTGGCGGAGGACCTGGACCTGGTGACCCGGGCCCGCGCTCGGGCCTTCGCCATCGTGGACGCCGACCCCGGGCTGGACCGGCATCCCGAGCTGCTCGAGCTGTTGCGATCCACCTACCGGGGCGAGGCCATCGAGTGGCTCTTCCACGGCTAGCCGGGCCGCGGTGAGGGTCGTCGCGGGGTTGGCGAAGGGGACCCGGCTGGCCCCGGTGCCGGCTGGGTCCCGGCCGGTGGCGGACCGGGCGCGGGAGGGGCTCTTCTCGAGCCTCGGCGGGTTCGTCGAAGGCGTGCGGGTCCTCGACCTGTTCGCCGGGACCGGGGCCTTGGGGATCGAGGCCCTCTCGCGAGGAGCAGCCCGGGCGGTGTTCGTCGACTCCTCGCCGGGCGCGGCCCGGGTCATCGCGGAGAACCTCCGGCGGACGAAGCTGGCGGCCAAGGGAACCGTGCGGCGGACCGACGTCCTGCGCACCCTTCGGCAGAAACCCGAGCAATTCGACCTGGTTCTCCTGGACCCGCCGTACCGGCTGCCGCCCGCCGAGTTGGACGCCGTTATGGCCGAACTGGCTGGTCAGGGCGTGGTTGCGGCGGGCGGAAGGGTGGCCCTGACGCGCGAGAAACGGAGTTACACGCCTGTCATTCCGCTAGACTGGCTGCCGGTCAAGAAGCTTTCCTACGGCGACTCGGTCGTCCTTGTTTTCCAGACCCCGTGAGATCCAGGAGGGCTCGAGGATGGGGCCTTCGGCGCTTTGTCCCGGCACATTCGATCCCGTAACCAACGGCCATATCGACATCATCCAGCGCACCAGCCGGAGCTTCGACGGCGTGGTCGTTGCCGTGTTGGAGAACCCCGGGAAGCAGCCGCTGTTCGCCGTTGAGGAGCGGGTGGCGATGCTCAAGGACGCCGTGGCCGAAATGGCCGGCGTGGAGGTGGCCTCGTTCTCCGGCCTGTTGGTCGATTACGCCAGGAGCCGGGGTCTCAAGTTGATCGTGAAAGGCTTGCGGGCCGTGACGGACTTCGACTTCGAGCTGCAGATGGCGCAGA
>JBKPGU010000151.1:0-7131 GCA_046729535.1 Actinomycetota bacterium | reverse complement strand
GACATCGTCTCGGCGGTAGCCTTGACGTTCTTCGCGTTCCTGGGATTCGGCATCGTGACGTTCACCGCCAAGGATCTCGGGCAGCCTCGGCGTGAGCTTCCGAGGGCGATCTACCTGGCGCTCGGGATCGCCACCGTCATCTATGTGGCAATCGCCATCGGCGTGTTCGGCACGCTCTCGGTCGACAAGGTGATCGAATCGGGAGCCACAGCGATCGCAGTCGCTGCGAAGCCCACATTGGGGCAGGCAGGGTTCTGGCTCATGAGCGTGACCGCGCTTTTTGCGACCGCCGGTGCCACGAACGGCGGCCTCTACCCGGCTGTGGGGCTCTCCGAGAACATGGTGGAGACGCGACAGTTCCCCCCCGTCATGGCTCGGAGGCTTGGCGGCCGCGCTTCGATGGGCCTGCTGATCGTGACCGCCGCCTGCATCGTGATGGTCCTCGGGTTCGACCTCACCGCGATCGCCTCGATCGGCAGCGCGGTCGCCTTACTCATCTTCGTGCTCATCACCGTGGCGCACATCGGGATTCGCCGGGAGACCGGGGCAGCGCTCTGGCTGCTCGCGATGGCCGTCGCGACGGCCGTCGTCGCGCTCTTGACGTTTCTGTTGACGACTCTCCTCGACGAGCCCGCCTCCATGGCAGCGCTCGCGGTGGTCCTAGCTCTTAGCATCCTGCTGGACGTCGGGTGGAAGCGGACCCGTGACACCCGCGGCGCGCGTGCATGATCCGGGGCCGCGCCCCAGATGGTGGTCATCCAGGGACGAACGCCCGGCGAGCCAGGGGGGGGCCGTCCGGCGCCGATCCTCGGCCTGAGGCGTGAAGGACGGCTCGCTGGCCCTGATGGTTACGTCGCCCCCTGCCGGGCAAGAGGCGTCAGAAGGTCGCGCTGAACGTCCCGGTCGCCTGGGTCTCACCGAAGTCGCACGTGAAGCGCCCACCGATCGCTTTCTGTTCGGCGCTTTCCACCGTGACCTGGCACTCGTCGTCGAAGGCGTTATGCGAGAACCCCGGCGCGCCAGGATTGACCTGCATCTGGAGGAGGGCTGCACCGCCCCCTGTGTGCGTTCCGTACGTCCCCTGTTGAGCAGGCCCTTGAAGCATGAGCCTCTGGCCCTCGTCATTGGAGTACTCGAGGAGGAACTGGCTCCCCAGGACATATAGGGGATCAGCCCCGAGCGTCAGATGGATCGATTCCGTGTTCTGGCCCGTGAGTTCGATCGTGGCAGTGTTTCCGCTCTCTCTGCCACCGTCACCACCGCATTCGACCAACACGAAGAACACGACAAGGAAGCTCAACCGAGTGGCCCTGCCGAGAAAGTGCCGCATCTCGAAACCCCCTGGCGGGCATCTCCTGCATCTCGAAAGCCCTCCGGGCAACTAACGAGCGCGTCAAATTAATCTTACGGGACTCGACACCCTCGGTCCCTGTCAGGAACCGAGCGGCGCCGGGCCCGGAGTTGGAACCAAGGCTCCTGGGCTCATGCACGAGAGCACGCCGAGCGAAGCGAGGACGGCAATCAGGACTGCCGCCAGCATCACGATCGTCATTACGACCCCTCCGGTCCCCTCTGGATCTGGAGTCCGATTCGTCCCTGGAGCGCAACCTCCGCGATGCTCATGGCCCCTCCTTGCCGGACTCAGAATCGGGTTGAAGGCAGTGTGGCGCTTGCCCACCTCCCCTGCCCCGGGGGACACGCGATCGGCGTGCTGTTCGACGCGGACCTACTCGAGTTGGACCTTCCTGCCCGCTTCGCGAACTATGGGCCCGGCGGAGCGCTCAGCCGGACGATGCCTCGGCGTTCTCCGGCCACGCGACGACCGGCGCGTCCCGCCACAGGTTCTCCAACCGGTAATACTCCCGCTCCTCCTGGTGGAACACGTGGACGACGAAGTCCACGAAGTCCAGGAGGATCCACCGGGCTGCACGGTCGCCCTCGGTGCGCACGGGCCGGGTCCCCCTCTTCTTGAGCTCCCGAACGACCTCGTCCGCGATGGTGTCGACCTGACGGTCTGAGGCGCCGGACGCGATCACGAAGTAGTCGGTGATGGTGATGAGCTCGCGGACGTCCAGGATGACGATGGCCTCGCCCTGCTTGGAAGCTGCGGCCCGGGCGGCCAATCGCGCAAGGTCGCGAGCGTCCGTCACCGTGCCGAGCTTGGCTCCTGCAGCTGGTTCGTCAACCCCGCGAGTAGTCCTTCCCCATCACGATCGTGATATCGGCGATCCCCGTCGGCTGGGGCCCAACGTACACCTTTCCCAGCCCCAAGGGACCGCGAACTTGCTCAGCCTCCGTGAGGAACTCGGTCATGGCCGCGACGACCTGGGTTTCGGAGGTGTCGAACGTCTCGGGGTTCTGGGAGGACACCACGCGATAGCCGGACGGCGCGAGCAACGTGAGATCTCTTCGACCTGTCTGCCTCCGCTGCCCTCGAAGATGGCCGTCGGTAGCTCGAGCACCGGAGCACCCTTCGGTCGAGCCAGCAACGAGGGACCAGCAGCGGGTCATCGGCGGTGCCGAGCGGTCCGACCGCGAGGTTCGGTGCTCCCGCCGCGCCGAGCACCCCAGATCAGTACTCCCTCCCCACCGGCCGATCGCATCGAGAGGATCTCCGACCGCAGGTACTCCATCGCCTCCCCCCGGCAATTTTGTCTCGTCCGGCCCCCACGTCTGACCCCGCCACACGAACGGTTCCTCCACCGACCCCCGGGTCCTTTCGGGCGTCCGGACGCTTACCCGCTCCCCCGATACAGGCCGGTCTTCTCGATGTAGGTCTGCACGCCCTCCGGGACGAGGTATCGGATCGGCTCGCCTGCTCCAACCCGCCGCCTGATGTCGGTCGATGAGATGGCCAGGGCCGGGATGTCCATCACGCTCACCCTCGGATGGCTCGTGGGCGCCTCCTTCTCGAACCTGGCCAGGTCGTAACCCGGCCTGGTGGCCGCGATGAAGTGCGCTTCGGCCAGAACCTCCTCCGGTTCCTTCCAGTGCAGGATCTCCCGCATCGCGTCCGCCCCAGTGATGAAAAACAGCTCGATTGGTTCCTCGGCCTCCCGGCTCAACTGCTGAAGCGTTTCGACGGCATAGGTGGGGCCGGCCCGCTCGATCTCGATCCGCGAGACGGTGAAGCGAGGGTTGCTCGACGTCGCGATGACGGTCATCAGGTATCGGTGTTCCGCGGGGGTGACCATGTGGTCTGCCTTCATCCAGGGTTGCCCGGTCGGCACGAACCGCACCTCGTCCAAGTCGAACTTCCACAGGGCCATCTCTGCGGTGATCAGGTGGCCGTGGTGGATGGGGTCGAACGTTCCGCCCATGACCCCCAGCCGTTTGGGGTTCGCCACTGGCCGGATTGTACGGTGGGTCTCCGCTCGAACCGGGATTTCGGATGCCGTGCGGGCCGGATCGACGAGGTCAGCGAGGGCCGGCTGGTCCTGATCCCGTGACCTGCAAGTCCTGCACCCACTCCCGCAGCCGGGGAAGGTGTTCCTCGTAATGCCTGGGGCCGGACTCCTCGAACCAGTCTTCGGCTTCGGGCGTCACAGGATCGATCGCATTCATCTCGGACAGCATCCGGTTCCTGGCCGAGAAAGCCTCCGCCCGAACGACCGGGAGGGGAAGATCCTTGTTCGCCTCGTAGAACTCCTCGTTCATCGCATCCACGTCGAGGTCGCGCTTCAGGTACGTCCCGTAATGGACCTGGGTCAGGACCTTGGCCGACTCGGCCATCCATGCGGCCACATGGGCGAGGAGATCCTTGACCGACCAGTGGGGGTAGTAGCCGGGCACCTCTGTCTGTTCAGGACCGAGGGACTCGACCAGCCCGTTGAGCTCGACCCAGCCCTCGTCCTCCTGCTTGCACAACTCGCGTTTGATCGGCACGGAGCCAGTATGCCTACTTGGGCGCTTGGCCTGCATCGTCCCCCTCGGGGATGAACTCGAACGCGACGGCGCCGATGACGACCTCGTCGCCCCGCCGGGCCCCCGCCTCGGCCAGCCGCCGCTCGACGCCGACCCGGACCAGCCTGCGCTGGAGGTGAGCCACCTGCCGCTCGTCGTCCATGTCCACCTCGGCCACCCACCGCTCCACGCGAGGACCCGTCACCCGGTACCGGTCACCTTCCCGCTTCACGACGAACGGTTCCCGCCCCGGACGGATGACCACATGCGAGGTCCTGGGCGGCTCCTTGGCCCGGGCCGTCCTAACTTCCTCGGCGAGCCGGGATTCGAGGTCCTCGATCCCCTCGCCGGTCACGCCGGAGACCATCACGTCGACACCGGCCGGGGGATTCGAGGGCCGGGCCTCCATGAGATCGAGCTTGCTCCCCACGACCAGCGTTCGCCGTTCTGCCAGCGCCGGGTCGAAGGTGGCAACCTCGTTCCGAACGGCTTCCACGTCCCTCCTGGGATCGCCGGTCAGATCGACCACGTAGACGAGCACGCGGCACCGGGACACGTGGCGGAGGAACGTGAGACCCAAGCCCTTGCCTTCGTGCGCGCCTTGGATCAACCCGGGGACGTCGGCCACGACGAACCGTTCGTCCTCACCGGCCACCCCGACGTTCGGACTGAGCGTGGTGAACGGATACGCAGCCACCTTGGGTCGGGCCGCCGTCATCCTCGAAAGGAGCGTGGACTTCCCGGCGTTCGGGGGCCCGATGAGTCCGACGTCGGCCACCAGGCGCAGCTCGAGCTCCAGGGTTCGTTCCTCGCCGGGCTCCCCGCTTTCGGCGACCCGCGGAACCCGGTTCCGTCGAGACGCCAACGAGGCGTTTCCTCTGCCCCCGCGTCCGCCCGCGGCGACCACCGCAGACTGGCCAGCTCCCACCAGGTCCGCGACCAGGCCGCGTTCGTCCCGGACCACCGTCCCGTCGGGGACGGACAGGACCAGGTCGGCGCCGTTCGCCCCGTGCCGATTGTTCTTCCCCCCCTGGCCGCCGGCCTCGGCTCGCTGGTGGGGACGATCGCGGTACGACGACAGGTCGAACGCCGAGGGGTGTACCCGGAGGATGACGTCCCCGCCCCTGCCGCCGTCCCCACCGTCCGGGCCTCCCTGCGGCGTGAACGGCTCGCGGCGCATAGAGGCGCTTCCCGCGCCGCCCTTGCCGCCTCGGACCACCAGCCTTACCTCATCGACGAACACCGGGCGATTATCCCGGAGCCGGAACGGCGCGGGTACGCTGGTCGCGTGGCCACAAGGGTGAGCACCGTGTGGATGGTGAGCGCTCGAACGGGCCTGGAAGGCCGGAAGGGTAAGCTCCTCCTGAAGGACCAGACCCTGGTCTTCCAGCCGGAATCCGGGAGCTATGGGCAGAGCGTCTTCCGGTTCGCCGATGTGCGACGAGTCAGGCGGGCGAAGGGGAGCCCCGTACTCGAGATCCATCTCGATCTGCCGGACAGCCCGCGGATCGTTGCCTTCTATTTCGTCCAGCCTCCGCCCATGCGGTTGCCCGACGACAAGTTCCGATTGTTCCCTCGCTATTTCGCCCGGCGATCGGCCATCGCCAAGCTGAGGAGGGGGAACGCGATGATGCGCGAAGAGGTGATCGAGTGGACCGAGGAGATCGAACGGGCCCGGGGCGACTGAGCCCCGCGGTTCGGGCCTACTCCTGGACGATCGAGACGAACCGCCTGCCGCCCGAGCTGTGGAACTTCACCTGGCCGGATGCGCGAGCGAACAACGTGTCGTCTCCGCCCTTGCCGACGCCCACGCCGGGGTGGATCTTCGTCCCCCGCTGGCGAACGAGGATCGAGCCCGCCGGGACCGTCTCCCCGGCGAACTCCTTGACCCCGAGTCGCTTGGACTTGGAGTCGCGCCCGTTCCTGGACGAGCCGCCACCCTTCTTGTGAGCCATCGCGCCCCTAGGCTACCAAACGACCGCCCGAGTCGAGCTCGGCGGTCCCGTCACTTCTCCTGCACCGAAGCCGACTCCTCCTCCGGAGCGGAGGTCTCGGCCGCTGCGCCTTCCGAGGCGGGCTCCTTTTTGGCCGGAGCCCGGCGCCCCATGGTGACGGACTCGATCTCGACCAGCGTGTAGAGCTGCCGATGGCCCTGGCTCCGCTTGTACCCCGTCTTCGGCCGGTACTTGAAGACCTTGACCTTGTCGCCCTTCTCCTCGCCGACCAGCTTGCCCTTGACCACGGCCTTGGCCACGTCCTTACCGACGTGGGTCTTGCCGTCGTCGTCCACCACCAGGAGAGGCGTGAAGGTGAGCGCCTCGCCGTGCCCGCCGTGGATCAGCTCCACCTCGATCACGTCCCCCGGTTTCACCTTCTGTTGCTTTCCGCCTGCCTTGATCACGGCATACATGGTTTCCCTCCAGGCTTGGATGGCGCGGGTCGAAGCGGAGCTCTCATGGTATCGGACGTCACACCTTGTGGGTCACGAGGATCCCGCGGCCCTCGCAGGTGGGACACGTCTCGGAGAAGGACTCCAGCAATCCCGCAGAGACCCGCTTCCTGGTGACCTCGAGCAGTCCCAACGGACTGATCGTGTCGAACACCTGAGACCTGGTCTTGTCCAGGGCCATGGCGTTCTTCAGGGTGTCGATGACCTTCTGCCGGTTCCGCTCGAACAGCATGTCGATGAAGTCGATAATGATCATGCCCCCGATATCGCGAAGGCGGAGCTGGCGGGCGATCTCCTCTGCGGCCTCGAGGTTCGTCTTGGTGACCGTCTCCTCCAGGTTCGCCTTGCCCACGTGCTTGCCGGTGTTCACGTCGATCACCGTCATCGCCTCGGTCCGATCGATGATGATGTAGCCCCCCGAGGGCAGCCACACCTTGCGCTCCAGCGCCTTGTGGATCTGCTCCTCGACGTGGTGCGCCTCCAGGAGCGGCAGCTTCCCTTCGTGCATGTGGACCTTCGCGGTCAGCTCCGGCGCCACACTCCGCAGGTAGGCCGTCACCTTGTCGAAGAGCTCTTGGGAGTCGGTGATGATTTCCTTGAACTCGCCGCCGGTGAACAGATCGCGGACCACCCGCACCGTCAGCTCGGGCTCCTCGTACATCACCCGCGGGGCCCGGCCCCGCTTCGCGCTCTTGGCGATGTCCTGCCACTCGACGATCAACCGTTCGAGGTCGGCGGCCAGATCCTCGGCGGTGGCCCCCTCCGCAGCGGTGCGAACG
>JBKPGU010000150.1:0-5910 GCA_046729535.1 Actinomycetota bacterium | reverse complement strand
ACCGAGGGGACACCGTGTGCCTGGTCGGACCGTCGGGCTGCGGCAAGACGACCACCATGCGCATGATCAACCGTTTGATCGAGCCGACCTCCGGATCGATCGTGGTCGACGGGCAAGACGTCATGCGCCAGGATCCGGTGGCCCTCCGACGAGGTATCGGCTACGTCATCCAGAGCATCGGCCTCCTGCCGCACCGCACCGTGGCCGAGAACATTGCCACCGTCCCCCATCTGGTGGGATGGGACGACGAACGCATGAAGGCACGAGTGGAGGTGCTCCGGGAGATCTTCCACCTCGATCGGGAGCTGATGGATCGCTACCCCAGCGAGCTGTCCGGCGGACAGCAGCAGCGAGTGGGCGTAGCCCGGGCTCTTGCCGTCGACCCACCGCTGATGCTGATGGACGAGCCTTTCGCCGCCGTCGACCCCATCATCCGGGCCCGCCTCCAGGACCAGTTCCTGGACATCCAGGATCAGCTCCAGAAGACAATCGTGTTCGTGACCCACGACATCGACGAGGCCATCAAGATGGCCGACCGCATCGCGATCCTGAACATCGGCGGCGTGATCGAGCAGTTCGCCACCCCGGAGGAGATCCTGCGAGACCCTGCCAACGAGTTCGTGGAGCGCTTCGTCGGTGCCGAGCGTGGACTGAAGCGCCTGGCCCTCATCAAGGTCAGCGACATCGAGGTGCAAGAAGGCCCGGTCGTGGCACCGACCGCCAGCGCCGAAGAGGCCCAGAAGGAGATGGCGAGGCTCGGGTTCGAGTGGGTCAGCGTGGTTGCCGACGGTGAGCTCCTCGGGTGGGTGGACGAAGCGACCTTGGAAGGGCGGCGCTCGGTGAACGAAGTCACGCCCCGGCGGTTCAGCGCGTACGTGAACCCGAACAGCTCGCTCCGTCAGGCCCTGGACTCCATCGTGACATCGCACACGAACGTGGCAGTTGTCCTCGACGACGGACAGCGGTATCTCGGGATCCTGACGGTCGAGCAGATCTCGAAGGAGATCATCGCGTGAACACCGTCTATGCCGCCACGGAGCCCCTCGTGCGGTGGGACTGGGTCGCGGATCACCTCGACGACATCTGGTCGAAGGTGGTCCAGCACGTGGTGCTCACGGTGATCGCCGTGACGGTCGGGTTCGCCATCTCCATGCCGGTGGCCATCTACGCCCACCGACATCGCAAGGTCTACCCGCCGGTTACGTTCGTGGCCGGCCTGCTGTACACCATCCCCAGCCTGGCCCTGTTCGTGCTGCTGCTTCCCTTCACGGGGCTGACCACGCTGACCGCGGAGATCGGTCTGGTCAGCTACACGCTGCTGATCCTGATCCGGAACATCGTGGCCGGGTTGGACGGCGTGCCGGTGGACGCCAAGGACGCCGCGCGAGGCATGGGCTACACGAACGGCCAGCTCTTGTGGCGGGTGGAACTACCCCTGGCGACCCCCACGATCATGGCCGGGGTGCGCATCGCCACCGTGACCACGGTCGGACTGGTCACAGTGACCGCCCTCATCGGCCAGGGAGGACTGGGCCGGCTCATCCTGAACGGGCTGCAGACCTTCTTTCCGACGCCAACGTTGGTCGGCGCCGTGCTGTCGGTGGCGCTGGCGCTGGCGTTCGATGCGTTGCTGCTGGGCTTGGGGAATGTGCTCGCCCCATGGGCCTCGGACCGAACGAGAGGCGCGGTCTGATGAACATCTTCGGGGACGTCTACCGGTGGTTCGCCGACCCGGCTCACTGGCAGGGGTCCGACGGGGTCCCGGTGCGGGTCGTCGAGCACCTGGCGTATTCGGGCGCGGCGGTCGGGTTCGCCTTACTCCTCGCGATCCCGGTGGCCCTTTACGTCGGGCATACCAGGCGCGGGGAGTTTCTGGCCGTCTCGATCGCGAACTTGGGGAGGGCGATCCCCAGCTTCGCCATCCTGTCCATCGTGTTCCAGATCATGCTGGTGTATTTCGCGGGAGCGGCGTTCGGCTTCTGGCCGACCGTGATCGCGCTGTTCCTGTTGGCCATCCCGCCCATCCTCACGAACACGTACGTCGGCATCGAGAACGTCGACCAGGACGCCGTGGAGGCCGCCCGAGGTCAGGGGATGACCGAAGGGCAGATCCTTCGAGGCATCGAGATCCCGTTGGCCATGCCCCTCATCGCGGCGGGCGTTCGGATCGCGACCCTACAGGTCATCGCCACGGCCACGCTTGCAGCATTGATCGCGGGCGGTGGCCTTGGGAGGTTCATCGTCGACGGGTTCGCTCAGGACGACGAACCGATGATCGTGGCCGGCGCGATCCTCGTGGCCGTGCTGGCCATCGTCATCGAGGTCCTGCTGGGCGGGGTCGAACGAGCCGTCCGCCCCCGCACCCGGTCGAGGAGGACGGCCGACGTCGAGGAGCCTGAGACGGCCGAGCCGGTGGCGGTCGGCCAGCACTGACATGAGCTTTGCCGGAAGGAAACCGGCGGCTCTCGGCGTTCGTAAAGCCCTATAGGGTGTAACGGCTCCACGTCTTCGGGGACCGTCCGCTCGATAACCCGTCGAGCGGGTACACGGTTCCCCAGAGCAGAGAGAGGGGAGGATTACCCATGCGGAATCACCGCAGGTTCGCCCTCGGGGCGGCGATGCTGGTGCTGGCCATCGTGGTCGTCGCCTGCTCGTCGGGTGGGGGCGGCACAGCAACGCCGACCGGCGCGGCCACTTCACCTCCGATCCAGAGGGGAACCCTGACCATCGGCGTCTCCGGGGCCTTCGCCGAGAGCCAGCTCGTGGCGGAGATGTACGCCGACGTGCTGGAAAAGGCGGGGTACACGATCAAGCGGCAGCTCGATCTCGAGGCTCGTCCGGTCTCCGACCAGGCCCTGTTCAACGGCCAGATCGACATGAAGCCCGAATACCTGGCGTTCGAGCTTCCCAAGCTCGATCCGAACGCCGACACCAGCGGAACCGCCGAGCAGGTCTACCCCAGGGTCCAGGCGGCCGCGGAGGCCAAGGGCCTCACGGCGCTGAACTTCTCGCCGGCCGACAGCACCAACGTGTTCGTGGTGAAGCCGGAGACGGCCACCGCGAACAATCTGACCACTATGAGCAGCCTGGCTCCGGTGGCGTCCAAGCTCACGCTGGGCGCCCCGCCGGACTGCGCCACCAACTTCGCGTGTGAGGAGGGGCTGACGAAGGTCTACGGGATCACGTTCAAGTCCATCAAGTCCCTGGACTTCGGCGGTCCGCAGACGGTGGCCGCTCTCGAGAACGGGGCGGTCGATGTGGGTGAGCTGTTCTCCCTCGACCCGACCATCAGCCAGAAGGGGTACACGGTCCTGGAGGACGACAAGCATCTCCAGGGTGCCGGGAATTTCGTCCCCCTGATCCGCACTGACAAGCTGAACGACGAGATCGCCAGCCTGCTGAACGCGGTGCAGGGCAAGCTCACAACGGACGGCATGCTGACGCTGGTGGGCAAAGTCCTGGTCGACCACGAGGACGTGGCCGACGTGGCGAAGGAGTTCCTGCAGAGCCAGGGTCTGCTGTAAGGTTCTGCACCGACGGCACGTCGAGAGGGCTCGCCCAGCGGGGCGGGCCCTCTCTCCTTTCGGAAGGAGCTACGGGTAGCGCTCCCCGGCACGGATGGGGATCGTCAGGCGGTTCGGGAATGGGGCCAACGGACACACCCACTTCGGGTCGTAGGCGCAGGACGGGTTGTAGGCGAAGTTGAAGTCCAGGACCAGCCGGTCGGCCTCCATCCCCAGGTCCGCTCCCTTGACGGTGTCGAAGAGGTACCGACCCGCGCCGTACGTCTCGCGGCCAGACGTGCCGTCGCGGAACGGCATGAACAGCCCGCCGCCGTACCCGTCCAGCCAGTACAGCTCCAGCTCGAGCGGCTCCCCCCCAAGCTCGAACCGGGCCACGGCGAACCTGGTGAAGCCGTACGATGCCTCGTCCTCCCCACTGGTGGCGATGTCGTAATGCTCGGGCTCGCGGGCCACGACCTCGCCCAGGACGCGGGCCGACGGCTCGTACCCGAAGTACCGGAGGGAGGCGAACCGCGGCCGCTCGGCCGCGGGGATCGGTGACTGGGGATGCCGCGCGAAAAGCTCGTCGCGGACGATACGCCAGCGTTCCCATGCCGCCTTCGGATCGACCGAGGCCCGGACGGCCGCGTACAGCTCGAAGATCCTTCGCTTCCAGTCGAGCAGCCCCAGGCGCCCCGCGGCCCCCACCCCGGCCGCCTCGGCCTCGCCCACCTCAGTTGGTTCCCACCATCTGACCCCCGGTGCCGGTCACGGTCGGCTTGCGCGCCCAGGGTGGCGGTGGGCCTCGGTGCTGGGTCCGTCGATGCCCCTCCGAGACCCTGGCACGTTCGGAGTCCGCCTCGACCCCGGATGGACTGGTCCGGCGGAGGAACCTGGGGCGCTTCATCCACGGCGGTGAGTTCGGGTTCTGGATGCCAACCGCGTTGACCACGGCGCCCAGGAGCAGCAACCCGGCCCCGATGACCATGGCCAGATGGAAGGCATCGGTCGAGGCATTTCGGACCGCTTGCCGAAGCTCCGGGGACGCCTTTTCCCCGGGCGGGTTCAGCGGCGCCACTTCCTTCTGGAGGGTCTCCGAGGAGCCAGACACGCCGAGCTGCGATGCGACGTTGTTGTAGAAGCTCGTGGCGATGGCGACGAAGATCAGCGCCCCCGCCAGCTGCGGACCAACCCGGGAGATCGCGTTGTTGATGGCCGAGGCCACGCCCGACTTGTTCGCGGGGACGGACGTCATGAGGGCGGTCGTCAGCGGCGCGACCATGATCATCAGCCCGATCCCGAACAGCACGTAACCGGGAAGGAAATCGGTGGCGTAGCTGGCCGGAGGCACCCAGGTCGAGATGTCCCGTATCTGGAATCCCCATGCGTCGCTGGTGTTCGGCACCCGCGCGAACCACAGGACACCGAGGGACATGATGGCCGGCCCGATCGCCATGAACACCCGCGGGCCGTACCGGGCGGCCAGTTTCCCGAACCGGGTCGAGAGCAGGGCCAGGAACAGCGTTCCCGGCACCGCGATCAGACCGGCGGCGGCGGGGTTATAGGAGAGCGTCCCCTGCACGAAGATCGCGGTGAACGCGAACGTCACGTACAGAGCGCCGTAGATCACCAGCGTGGAGATGTTCGTCACCGTGAAGTTCCTCGACTTGAACAGCCCCAGCGGAACGAGCGGATGCTTCGACCGCGCCATCAGGAAAGGAAAGGCCACCGCGGCGATCCCCCCCACCGCGAGCGATACGTAGGGGAGGGTTCCCTTCCAGTTCGCCTGCTGCCCGATGATGGCCCCGAACGACAGCCCGCCGACTGCCAGGAACACCACCGCCGCTCCCAGCCAGTCGAAGTGCCCCGTGGCCTCCTCATCCCGTGACTCCTGCATGTACGTCAAGCAGGCCCACAGGGCCACGAGAACCAGCGGGATGTTGATGAGGAACGCGGCTCGCCAGGAGATGGCGTCCACCAGGATGCCGCCGACGAACGGCCCGAGGATGGTGGTCCCGGCAGAGGCGCCTGCCCAGATGCCGAAGGCTCGGCCCTGCTCCTCGCCCTCGAACGTGGCGGTGATGATGGCCAGCGACCCAGGGACGAGGATCGCCCCCGCCGCGCCTTGCAGAACCCGGAACACGATGAGCAGCTCGATGTTCGGCGCGATGCCGCACAGCAGCGACGTGACGCCGAACGCCACCAGTCCAATGGAGAACATCCGCTTCCGGCCGAAGTAGTCGTTCAACGCACCCGCCAGGATGAGGAGCGACGACAAGGAGAGCAGGTATCCGTAGTAGACGAAGTTCTCCGCCGCGAACTTGCCGAGCAGATTGCTCTGGAGTTCCTCGCCGATCTTGGGCAGCGCCACGTTCACCACGGTCGAGTCGAGGAACACGATCCCCGA
>JBKPGU010000149.1:0-13264 GCA_046729535.1 Actinomycetota bacterium | reverse complement strand
CAGTACGGGCGCTCCCTGCTCCTCGTGTTCGCCATGCGGATGGCTGCGATGTTCGTGTTCACCTCGTCGAGGATCGGCCGTTCGGCCGGCGTCCTCCCGAATTGGTTCACGCTGGGCGGGTTCGCCGTCGCCGCTTTCCTGCTCCTGAGCGCCACGTTCAGCTCCTGGCTGGTGTTGGTCTTCCCGGTCTGGATGCTCCTGTTGAGTGGTCTGCTTCTTGATCGGGCGAGGAAGATCCCGGCCGGCGCCGCGCTTGAGCGTCGATTGGCCGTGGTCCGCGATGACATTCAGCGGCGGCCGACGGATGGGTGAGACGATCGGGCGGACGCCCCGTGGGACGCGAAAGGGGATCCGCGAACGGCGAGCGGAACTCGCGGCGCGAGCGGACACCGCCCGACGATCGGCGGAGAGGCAGGCGCGGACCCTCCGAGAGCGTCACGCATCCGTACGCCTGGCGTTCGACGCGTACGAGCACGACCGTCGGCACGCCGGAGCGTTGCTTGCCGGTGGCCTTGCCTATCGGCTCTTCCTATGGCTGCTTCCGCTCTCGCTGGTGGCGGCGAGCACCGTCGGCCTGATCGCCGATCTGTCGTCGCAGTCACCGGAGGAGGTCGCTGATCGATCTGGTCTCGCGGCCGCGCTCACGACCGCCATCGCCCGCGCCGGCGAGCAGACCGGCAAGGGCGCGCTCCCGCTGCTGCTTCTGGGGTTGTGGGCGCTCGTGTGGGCGGGGAAATCGGTAGTCAAGTCCCTCCGACTCCTCTCGGCCGTCGCCTGGCAGACCCGTCCGGAGGCCCTTGCTCACGGCATCCGCGCCTCCCTCGCGTTCTCCGGCATCACGGCGGGGCTGCTCGCGTCGCCGATCCTGTTGCGGCCGATGTATGCGGGGCCCTTCGTGACCGATCTCCTCGTATGGGTGCTGTTGACGGCGGCCGTGACCCCCCTCTTCGCCTGGGTCTTCGGGAGCCTGCCTCACCCCGGCGAACTCCGCTGGACCGCCTTTCTCCCGGGTGCGGTCCTGCTCGCAATCGGCCTTCAGGCGCTTCGCATCGCCACATCGATCTACTTCGTGGGACGCCTGCAAAGCCTGAACGACCTCTACGGCGCGCTGGGGATCACGGTCGTGGTCATGATCTGGCTGTTCGTGATCGGCCGCCTCGTCGTGGCCGCGTTGACCCTGAACGCCACACGACACCGAGGCACGGCGCGTAGGAAGGATGGCCGACGTTCCCAATCGTTTCGCCCACGCAACAAGCGATCTTAGAAGTCGCTGCCTCACGCCACGACAACACCTGGTTTTCGATATCACCCGGGTGAAAGCAGCGCGCGGGCGATGAAACGTATCATCGCCTCTCCACCAGAATGACGGCCCGATAGGAGGCTGAAATGAGCGTTCAAACGCACACCGAAGCGGGTCAGGCGAAGGACCAGTCGACCGGCGCCACTCGTTCTCATGTCGCGGATCTCCAACCACCAGACCCAACAGAGGTTGCGCAGCGATGGCTGAGTGTGGCGATCGGTCTGGCGGCGTTGGCCGTCGAATCTTTGGCCAGGTCGATCGTCAAGACCCTGGAGCCCGAGGACGAAGAGGCCGTCGAGCTTGCTGCCGAGGAAGCGTCGGCGGCGCCCAGTCTCCTGCCGATGCTCCTCGGTGCGACACTCGCCGTGACGGTCGAATCCGCACGGACGAGCGCTCGCCTCGCGTCGAATGTCGGGCGCAGACTCGGCACCTTGACATCCATCGCGACCAGACAGGGGATCGTACGAGCCCCGATGGAGCGCGCCCGAAACCGCGTGGCCGGCCTCGACGCGCGGTGGCGCGGCGAGCGAGCCGAGAACGAGCGGATCGGATCGGCGTTCCTCGGATCGATCGTGCCCCCAATGGTGAACGCCGCACTCGATCAGCTGGACCTTACGGAACTCGTTCTGGCCCGGATCGACCTGGATCGGATGGCAAGGGCGATCGACGCAGAGGCCATAGTGCGGCAGGTCGACCTCGCTGGCATCACCAGTGCGGTCATCGAGCAGCTCGACCTCGCGTCGATCGCGAGGCAGGTCATCGACGAGATCGACCTGCCCGCAATCATTCGCCAGTCGACGGGAACGATGGCCGACGAAACCGTCGAAGGCATCCGGGAACAGGGTGCGAACGCCGACCGCGCCGTATCCCGGCTCGTCGACCGGCTCTTGGGACGTGATGGCGGTCGCCGCGAGCAGGAGGTGTTGGGCTGAGAGAGGTGGTCACGTCGGGGGCGCGGGCCACGCAAGGGCGCCCGGCAGGTGTCGTCTCGCGGTTCCTGGCGGATGCGATCGATCTCGTCCTCATCTTCGTAACCGTCGGCGGCGTCTACCTCGCTCTGGCGGCAGGGCGGTTCCTGATCGCCCCTCGGCGATTCCATTGGCCGGCGCCCGGCGGGCTGGCGTTGACGGCCCTCGGATGGGGATTGCTGATCGTGTACCTGACGGTCGCGTGGAGCGGCACGGGGCGCTCGGTCGGCAAGCAGGTGATGGGCCTCCGGGTGGAGCGGCTCGACAGAAGGGCGCTCGGAGTTGGCCTGGCGTTCCTTCGAGCGCTGGCGTGCGCCGCGTTCCCGATCGGGCTCTTCTGGTCGGTGTTCAGCAGGCGGAGCGCATCGCTCCAGGATCTGTTGGTCCGGACCAAGGTGGTCTACGACTGGCTTCCTCGAGTTCCTATCCAACCCCAGGCCGAAGCACCGCACCCCTGACTCGCTGAGGCACCGCCCGTCTCAAGGGGAGGTATCGTCCCGCCGTGGGGTTCCTGGTCCTGACCTCCGACGATGTCGAGCGGCTCCTGCCGATGCGCGACTGCATCGAGGTCATGGCCGAAGCACTGGTCGCCCTCCATCGCGGGGAGATGAACATGCCGCTCCGCCGCGTGTTCGCCCCTCCGAACGCCGCCGGCGTCATGGCGTGGATGCCCGCCCACCGGTCGGGCGCCCCGAAAATGTTCGGAACCAAGGTCCTGAGCGTGATCCCGGGGAACCGCGCCCGCGGCCTGGATGGCCACCAGGGCGCGGTGATCCTCCAGGACGGCGAGACCGGAGATATGCGGGCCGTGGTTAACGCCTCCGCGATCACGGCCATCCGGACGGCGGCGGTCACGGCCGTGGCCACGCGGGCCCTCGCTCGCGAGGATGCCCGTCGGCTGACGATCATCGGTACCGGCACCCAGGCGCGCCGCCACCTCGAATCGATATCTGCGGTTCGTCCCATCGAGCGAGCCGTGATCGCCGGACGAACACCGCAACAGGCAACGGCGTTCGTCGACGGCCTCCGGGAGGCCGCTCCCTTCGAACTGCAAGCCGCCGAGGATGCAGAGGTAGCGGTGCGGGATGCCGACATCGTCGTCACGGTCACCACATCCCCGGAACCGGTCCTCCGTGGCCGATGGCTCGCGCCGGGCACCCACGTCAACGGCGTGGGAGCGAGCCGGCCGACCAGCCGGGAGCTCGATACGGAGCTGGTGGCCACGGCCTCCCTGTTCGCCGACCGGAGCGAGTCCGTCCAGAACGAGGCCGGCGAGTATCGGCTGGCCCTGAACGAGGGGAGGATCGGTCCCGACCACATCCGGGGCGAGCTTGCGGAGGTGCTGACCGGCGAGCGGCCTGGCCGCACGTCCGCCGTGGAGATCACGCTGTTCAGGTCCCTCGGCCTCGCAGTCGAGGACCTGGCCGCCGCGGCGTTCGTCCTGGATCGGGCGGCCGAGACGGGCGCCGGCGAGCGGGTCGAGTTCTGATCCGGGGCAGGGCCGGCATCACGGCGAGCGGACCGTTGGACCCATCCAACCAACGACAGACGGCCCGGGGCGGCCTCCCCCGGGATCGTTAGCTTGACCTGCGTAAACTGCACGCCATAGCGTTTCCCCATCGATGGAAGGACCGGAGGCTCCGATGGTCGACGAACCGCGCCTCGCCGAACGGATGTCCCGGCTCGGGACCGAGTCGGCGTTCGAAGTGCTGGCCCGAGCCAAGGCTCTCGAGGGCTCGGGCAAGCGGGTGATCCACCTGGAGATCGGCGAACCCGACTTCGACACGCCCGCCCATATCGTAGATGCGGCCGCGGACGCGCTTCGCGGGGGTTTCACGCATTACGTCGCCGCACCGGGGCTCCCCGAGGTCCGCGAGGCCGTAGGGGATTTCTTCGCCAGGTCCGGACGCCCCCATTACCCCGCGGAGCGGGTGATCATCACTCCCGGAGCCAAGCCGATCATGTTCTACGCGATCATGGTCACCTGCGACGAACGGGACGAGGTCCTGTACCCGAACCCCGGGTTCCCGATGTACGAATCGATCGCGGCGTTCGCCGGGGCCAAGCCGGTGCCGGTCCCGCTCCGCGAGGAGAACCAGTTCCGGATGGACCCCGACGAGGTCGCCTCGTTGATCACCGATCGGACGCGCATGCTGATCCTCAACTCGCCGCACAACCCGTGCGGCAGCACGTTGACACGCGACGAGGTCGAGGCCTTGGCCCGGCTGGCGATCGAGCACGACCTGTACGTCCTGACCGACGAGGTGTACTGGGCGACCCAGTACGAAGGCGAGCACGCCAGTATCACGACGATGGACGGCATGGAAGACCGAACGATCCTGCTCGACGGCTGCTCGAAGACGTTCGCCATGACCGGCTGGCGGCTCGGGTTCGCCGGGCTACCCCGGAACCTCGTCGAACCGATCACCCGGGTCATCATCAACACGGTGAGCTGCACCTCCGCCTTCAGCCAGCGGGCCATCCTGGCGGCGGTCACCGGACCGTGGGAGCCCGTTGAGGCCATGGTCGAGGAGTTCCGGAAACGTCGATCGGTCATCGTGGACGGGCTGAACCGTATCCCCGGCATCTCCTGCCTGGAACCAGGCGGCGCCTTCTACGTCTTCCCCAACGTCAAGGAGCTCGGGCTCCCCAGCAAGCAGGTCGCGGACTTCCTCCTCGACCGGGCCGGGGTGGCCGCCCTTTCTGGGACTGCCTTCGGGGCTGAGGGTGAGGGATACCTCCGGTTCTCCTACGCGAACTCCATCGAAGCCATCCGGGAGGCGCTCGACGCCATCGAGTCCGCCCTGCCGGAGCTCGAGGCGTAGGCCGGCGGGATCGGGCGACGCCGGGGTGTCGGACAGGGGCTGGCCGGTCCTGGTCACTCGGCGCCTGCCCGCGCCCGTCATGGACTGGCTGTACGAACGGTGCGACGTCACGCTCCACGAGGGGCCGGAGGCCATCCCCCGAGACCGGTTGCTGTCCGACGTGGCGGGGAAGCTCGGGGCCATCACCCTGCTCACCGACAAGGTAGACGACGAGTTCCTGGACGCGGCCGGCGACCAGTTGGTGATCGTGGCGAACTACGCGGTTGGCTTCGACAACATCGACGTCCCTGCCTGCTCGGCCCGGGGCGTCCTCGCGTCGAACACCCCGGACGTCCTCACGGAGACCACTGCCGACCTGGCGTGGACGCTGATGATGGCGGCCGCCCGCCGGATCGCCGAGGGCGATCGTTTCCTCCGGAGCCGGACCCCGTGGATCTGGGGTCCCGAGATGATGCTGGGGCAGGACCTCCACCACAAGACGCTGGGCATCGTCGGGTTCGGCCGGATCGGCCACGCTATGGCTCGGCGAGCCAAGGGGTTCGGCATGAAGATCATCTACTTCGACGTCTATCGCCCGTCGCCAGACCTCGAGATGGAGCTGGGGGCGGAGTACCGGGAGCTGGAGGTCCTGCTCGAGGAAGCCGACTTCGTCACGCTCCACACCAACCTGTCACCCGAGACGCGGCACCTCATCAACGCCGAACGGCTGAAGCGGATGAAGCCCACGGCCGTGTTGGTCAACACCTCGCGGGGTCCCGTGATCGATGAGGCCGCCCTGGCCAAAGCCCTGGAGCGAGGGGAGATCTTCGCCGCGGGGCTGGACGTCTTCGAGAAGGAGCCCGAGGTATACCCCGGCCTCCTCCAGGCGGAACGAGCGGTGCTCATCCCTCACCTCGGCAGCGCCACCGTCGAGACCCGGCACGCCATGGGCATGCTGGCTGCTGAGAATCTCGTCGCCGCCCTCGAAGGCCGGACACCCCCTACGCTGATCAACCCCGACGTATGGGAGCGGAGGCGCGCATCACCAGGCTGAGCGATTGGCTGGCCGCGCGGAGGGTACGAGAAGGGGCATCAGGAGCGCCGGGCACGTTCCGACTCGTAGCAGATGCCGTTCCTTCGCTACAGCGACCACGATGTTCGCAAGCTCCTCTCGCGGACCATCCCGATCCGCTGGCCGGAGGAGGGGCTCCTGTTCGTCACGGAGTACCGCGCCGGGTGCACGGCCGGAGAGGCCGCTTCGAGCGACGCGAGCGCTGGAGCTCGAAGTACTACGAAGACCAGCCGCCCGACCGGGCGCGGGTACCTGGCGGCCACGAAGTCGCGCCTGATCTACCTCGACCGGGTCACGCCGGGATCGGTCATCATGGCGCTGTATGCGATCTTGGGGGCGATGTCCGTCCTCATCCTCGTGTTGAGCCACAACCTCCTGGGCTGTCTGGTCATGACCGCGGTGGCCCTGGGCGTCTGGACGGTCGGCAGGGTCGTGGAGGGGGGGACCGCCACGAACCTCGACGTCGAATTCGACAACGTCGTGCGGCTGGAGGCGGGCGCGCAACGCATGGTGGCCGTGGGGCGGCGCCACACCGTGCTGTCCCTGCACATCGGCGATCCGTCGGACTTCCGGATGGTGGCCGCGCTGGTCAGCGGGCTGGGGAATACGGCCGCCTGACCGCTCCCACGCCGTCACGAAGAGTCGCCGCTGCGCGCAGGGACCCAGAGCGCCTCGCCCGGCTGATCGTGTTGAAGGTCGCCGCGCGGATCGACCGCTTCCTCGACGAGTCCTGAAGGACGCACCAAGGCCTACGCCGGCGCATCCCCACTTTCGGCCGGTGACTCGATCGGCACGACCCAGAAGGGGACCTGCGCCAGGCGCTCCTCGCCCAGGTGCACCTCGAACAGGTACGTCCCGAAGTCCGGCACGGGGAAGCCGTAGAAGCGGAACGCCACCACGTTGGCCGTCGCCCGGGTCTCGTCGATGGGATGCGGTTCGAACCTCGCCTCCATCTCCTGCTGGAACCCGATCTGCTGGCCGTCGGCGTCCACGATGGAGTACTCGATGGGGAACGGCTGGCCGATCTCGTGCGATTCGCCGACGATCCGAACCACGAAGGAGATCGCCCCCAACCGAAGCGGCTTCGGGAAGTCTCGGGGGAGGAAGTGGATGTCCGCTCCCCCCCGGGTGACGTAGAACAGCCCCGCCTGCGAGTCGGCCGCTTCGGCCACGAACGCGTAGTCGACCCTCATGGGTGGTGAGCTACCGATCCCCGGTTCGAGGAGCTGGACTTCACCCGCCGATCATGGACATCGAGCGGTCGGGGCGCTGGAAGTCCGGATGGTTGATCTTGTGGCCTTCCCACTTCTGCCAGACGTGGGCCCGGATGATCTCCTCCAGCTCGCCGTTCGCGACGCCGGCCCGGAGCGGTCCCAGCAGATCCACCTCGTTCATGGCGAACAGACACGCTCGCAATTCGCCCTCGGCCGTCAACCGAAGTCGGTTGCAGGTGTCGCAGAAGGGTTCGGTCACCGAGGCGATCACGCCGATCCCGCCGGGCGCTCCGTCGGCGAAGCGGAAGGCGGTGGCCGGCTCGGCGCCGTCGCCCTCTGCGATCAGGGGGTACGTCGCGTCGATGGCCTCCACGATCTGGGCGGACGGCACGACCTTCGCCCGTTCCCAGTGCTGTTCTGCATCCAGGGGCATGTACTCGATGAACCGGACCTGGTAGCCGGTCTCGCGCGCGAACGCGGCGAAGTCTACGACCTCGCCTTCGTTGGTCCCCGCGATCACCACGCAGTTCAGCTTGATCGGCGTGAGGCCGGCCGCCTCGGCGGCGCGCATCCCGGCCATCACCCGGTCCAGCGCGTCCCGCCGGGTCATCTCGGCGAACCGGTGACGCATCAGCGAGTCGCAGGAGATCGTCACCCGGTCCAGCCCGGCCTCGGCCAGTGGTCCGGCGAGCCGATCGAGCAACAGCCCGTTGGTGGTCATGGACATCGCCAGCCCGGGGTACGCGGCGTGCAACATCCCCACGAGCTTGGGAAGCTCGGCTCGCACGGTGGGCTCCCCGCCGGTGAGCTTGATCTCCTTCACACCAAGCCCCGCGAATACTCCGACGATGCGAACGATCTCCTCGAAGGTCAGGATCTCGGACTTCGGCAACCAGGGCAGCCCCTCCGCCGGCATGCAGTACGTGCACCGGAAGTTGCAGCGGTCGGTGACCGAGACCCGAAGGTCGTCGGCTACCCGGCCGAACGTGTCGATCAAAGGACCGGTCCGGGGCTGCTCGATGTTGATCGGCGTGAGCGTCAAGGGAGGATCCGTCTCCTTTCCGAACAGCATAGCGATTCGGTTCGGGCATCGAACATCGAGCACGCAATGGCTACTATCGGGCCGACCGACGATGGGAAGCCCAGCCAAGGTGAAGGCGGCCGTGGTGACGGTCAGCGATGGCGTGGCGAGCGGCGCTCGCGACGACGCCTCCGGCCGGGCGGTGAAGGCTGTGCTGGAGGAGGCCGGGTTCGAGGTCCCCCGAACCGAAGTCGTGCCCGACGAGCGCGACCAGATCGAGAAGCTCCTCACCGGGCTCAGCGATGAGCTCGCCCTCGTGGTGACGACCGGGGGAACGGGGCTCGGGCCTCGCGACGTGACTCCCGAAGCGACCCGGGCCGTGATCGAGCGGGAAGCGCCCGGCTTGGCGGAGGAGATGCGAGCGGCCGGACGCGGTTCCACACGCTTCGCCGCGCTGTCCCGCGGGATCGCGGGGAGCCGAGGTGCCTCTCTGATCTTGAACCTGCCCGGGAACGAGCGTGGCGCGACGGACAGCCTGAAGGCCATCCTCCCGGTGCTCCCCCACGCGGTGCAGCTCCTGAGGGGCGACACCATTCACGGTCCGAGCGAACCGGCGTCCACGCATGATGGACACCTGCACCAACACGAGGATGAGTCGAACGTCCCTGGTGGCGGCCCGGCATCGACGGTCGAGGACGAGCTGGCCCGCCGACGAGCAGCGGGCGAGGAGGTCGTGCTCGCCACGGCGGTGCGCGTGGAGGGTGACCCTCCGTGCCGGGTCGGACAGAAGATGCTGCTCGCGCGCGACGGCGGACTGGCGGGGACCCTCGGTTGCGCCGAGTGCGACGACGCGGCCATCGCCGACGCGCCGGCGGTCCTCGAGGCCCGGAGTCCGACCACCCGCCTTTACACGCATGACCTGGGAACGGTCGAGGTGTTCCTGGAGCCGAGCCTTCGCCGGCCGCTCCTGATCGTGTTCTCGGCGACCCCGATCGCTCGGAGCCTTATCCGGTGGGCGGCGGATCTGGGCTTCGAACCCGTCCTGGTCGAATCCCGGCCCGACCGCCTGATCGCGGAGGACTCCAGTCCGGGCCGAACGGTCACGCTGGACGAGGTGGCCATCGACGAACAGACGGCAGCCGTCCACACGGACCACGACGCCCCTGGGGTCGACGAGTCCGTGGCCCGATTGCTTCGGTCCCCGGCGGGGTTCATCGGGGTCATGGGGAGCCGCCGACACGTCGGCCCGTACCTCGAGCGCCTCCGTCAGATGGGGTTCACCGATTCCGACCTGGCCAGGATCCGGAGCCCGGTCGGGTTGGACATCGGGGCCCGTTCGGCCGAGGAGATCGCCCTGTCCATCCTGGCTGGGCTGGTGGCTGCCCGCCGGGGAACGGCCGGCGGCTGGCTCGACCGTCCGTAGATGGGTCAGAAGGCCGGTCGATCCGCCAGGTCAAGGTCGAAGGTCATGGCCGGTGCGGCCTGCCTGGTTGCCGGTGTCGCCCTGTTCCTGTTCGGCTATCCAGAGGTCGACTTCTCGGTTTCTCGCTATTTCGTCTTCGTGGCAGGTGGGGCGCTCTTGGTGGCGGGGTTCCTCGTGCTCTCGATGCGCGCGGTGAGCCTGGTGACCGCCGTGTTCATCGCGGCCGTGGCCCTCGAAGGCCCGATCTCCGCTGACGGCGCGAACGCCCAACGCGTGCTCGACGCCTCTCGGGTCCCCGGGTACGCGCCCAGCTTCAAGGGCTTCGTCGGCCCCACTCGGGTCTTCCCGTTCCGGGTGTTCGTCGGGTCGCCGGGGAGCATCGGCCCCTTCATGGTCGCCCCGCCGGACGGGTTCCGGCTGGATCCGCCCGACTACGCGCCACCCGCCGGGGTGTACAGCTCGGCGGTCTCGGCCGGGCCGTCGGACATCCTTCGCCACGACGGGTACGGCCGGCTGGCTTCGTGGCACGGGCCCCGGCCGGGAGGAGGGTCGTGCCTTCTCGAGCTGGAGGTCGCCGACGGGCACCGGGTCACCGAGAGTCTGGCGGAAGGGAGCGGCCGCGTTCGATCGAGCCTGGACGGCAAGGCGGTCATCCGCCTCATCGCCTCGTGCTCACCGCAACCCGCGCCCGCCCCCGGTGCCTCCCCGAGCCCAGGCGCCACCCCGGCCCCCGGCGCGAGCCCATCATCCCGGCCAACGCTTTCCCAACGCACCGCCCCGCGCTAAGGGGCGCCAGTCGGCGGACGGTCAGAGACGAAGCGACGTTCGCTGGGGCGGCGTTAGCGGCGGCGGCGGGAGCGCGGTGGACCGCGCCGGCCGTCCCGCTTCTTCCGCTTCTGCTGCGGGGGGGCCTGGGTCGGATCGGGTAGTCCCACCTGTCCCTGTTGGACTGCGGACACTACCTCACGGGCGACGACGTCCTGTCCCGGGCCGGCTCCAAGCATCAGCTGGAAGAGCACTCGCTGTTCGAGCTGCTGGATGGTGTCGACGACGGCCCGGCGTTCGTTCCCCCGGACGGCCCAGGAAGCGAAGATCCGACCCGAAGGAAGCATGTCGACGCGCAGTGGGACGTCGCCGATCCGGCCCTGCCAGACCGTATTGCCCTGCTGGTCCTGCTGCTCGTCCAAACGCATCCCTCGATCGCTGCGCATCATCTCTCCGTGGGTCGGTGGCTCGGCCGTTCGCGAAGTAGGAGGGGAGGAAGGGGCAGGAACCGACCTCACCGTCGCGAAGCTAGGGTAGCATGCCGAACCTCAAACCTTGAGGAGACCAGCACCGATGCCGGAGGATGCCCCGCCGACGACGATGAAGCTTCCCGTCCGGCCACCGCTCACGCCCATGAAGGCCAAGCACGTTGCCACACTGCCGGACGGCCCCGGCTGGCAGTTCGAACCGAAGTGGGACGGCTTTCGGGCCCTGGCCTTTCGCGACGGCAAGGACGTGTATGTCTCCAGTCGCAACGAGCTGCCCCTTGGCCGCTACTTCCCCGAGGTTGAGGAGGCCGTACGCGGGATGCGCACTCGCCGTCTCGTGCTGGACGGCGAGATCGTGGTGTTCGCTCCGGACGGGAAGGGCTTGGACTTCGACGCACTGCAACAGCGGTTGCACCCTGCGGCTTCTCGGGTGGCTCGACTTGCGCGAGAGACGCCCGCGTCGTTCGTGACCTTCGACCTCCTGGCGGGCGGCGGCCGTGACCTCCGCTCCAAGCCGCTTTTTGAGCGAAGGGCCCAGCTGGAGAAGGTCATGGACGGGTCCGAACCCCCTCTCTACATGTCGCCGTCCACGGAGGATCGCAAGCTGGCCGTCAAGTGGCTGGAGGCGTACGTGGTGCCTGGACTGGACGGCGTGGTGGCCAAGCGGCTCGACTCGGTGTACCGACCGGGCGAGCGCGAGATGTTGAAGGTCAAGCGGGAGCGCACGGCCGATTGCGTGGTGGTCGGTTTCCGGTGGGCGAAGGATCGGTTCGAGACCGCCGTGGGGTCGCTGCTGCTGGCGCTGTACGGACCCGACGGCGAGCTGTGGCAGGTTGGGTTCACCTCGGGGTTCACTCAGCAGGCCAGGCGAGAGTTGGTCGGCTTCCTCGAGCCATACCGGGAAGGGAGGTCGGCGGAACCTCCTCCGGGGATCGGCGCGTTCAGCCGATGGAACCGGGAGAAGGACCTGTCCTTCGAGAAGCTCCGTCCGGAGTTGGTGGCCGAGGTAGCATTCGACCAGGTCACCGGGCACCGCATCCGGCACGGCGCTCGCTTCCTCCGGTGGCGCCCCGACAAGCCGCCGGTGGAATGCACGTTCGACGAGCTCACGCTGCCGGCCAACGTGGACCTGAAACGCCTGCTGACCTGACTGGCCGCGCAGCCAACGTTAGCCGGTCGCCGCCATTCGGAGGGACCAGATCTGGGCCCGATGCTCGGCCTCGTGCTGCATCAGGTGATGGAGGACCCAGTCGGGTGCGACGTCGTACGCCTCCAACGCTCGGGCGCGGTGCAGCTCCATCGAAGTCATGGCGGCGACATGGTCGACCATGAGCCGCCGGATCTGTTCGAGCCTCTCTCGGTGATCGCTCAGGCTGAGCCCACGGACGGGTGTCAGGGTTCCATCGGTCTCGCGAACGTCGAACGGGAACAGTTCCTGCGGCCACGGAGGTCCCTCTCCTCCGAGGATCTCCTCGAACAGCCAGTCGGCTTCGATGACGGCGACGTGGTACAGGAGGGTTCCGATGCTGTTCCCACCCCCCGGCGGCGCCCAGTCCACAGCGCGGTGTGGTAACCCCTCAAGCTCCCGAAGCGTGCGCGACCGGCATCCTCCATCGCGGACAGCCACCGGCCCACCTCCGCGTCCTCGGCAATGGGGTCGAGGGTCAGGCGCTTGCGCTCATCCACCTTGGGACCCTTCACCCGTAGACCGGTCGGGCCGCTCGACGCCCTCCCAGGGGTCGTAGTCGACCTCCAACGGCTCCTGGGGGGGCCGCTTCGCTTCGGGCACGTGTTCGAGGTTCAACCGGATCCGGGTCCACGTCGTGCTCCGGCCCCGCATCGAATCGACCAGGACGTCGGTGGGCTTCAGGTACCTCCAGACGCCCCGGTGCCTGGACTTCCATCGCTCCAGGCCCTGTCGTGCCTCAACTTCGGTGGCCGCGCGGGCGATCTCGACGAGCGGCTTCGTCGTCCGCCGCCTCCCAGTGGGCCCGACCTTCTTGCCGGGCGCCGGCGGGGGAACCGTCCCGCTCCGGGTGGCCTTCACATCCGCGCCAGCCTTCCGCCGCTTCGACGGCTGGACCCGGGGAGGCTCGCCGGCCTGCTTCGCGAAGTGGGGCGGCCAGGGCGCCTCGCCCAAGCCCTCGTCCCGTTGGCGGTCGGAGAGCTCCAGAAGGGGCTCGATCGAACCTACGGCTTGATCCAGGCC
>JBKPGU010000148.1:0-2580 GCA_046729535.1 Actinomycetota bacterium | reverse complement strand
GATCAGGACGGATCCGGAGCGTGACGTATCTCCCCCCACGATGGTCATGGCGTATTCCGAAGCCGCGTCGCGAAGGCCCGCGTAGAGCTCCACGACCCACGCCATCTCGACGTCCTGCGGGATCCCCACCGAGATCAGCGCGTACCTCGGGCTGCCGCCCATCGCCGCGACGTCGCTCACGTTCACGGCCAGCGCCTTGTACCCCAGATCGTGGGCGGACGTGGTCTCCCGCCGGAAATGAACGCCTTCGACCAGCAGGTCGGCGGTGAGGACGATGAGGTGCGATCCGGGTTCGACCACGGCGGCGTCGTCGCCCAGCCCCAACAGAACCCCGGCCGCGTCCTCCTTCAGGATCGTCCGGATCGCGGCGACCAGTTCCTCCTCGGTGAACCCCGCCACGATCAGCAGCCCCCCGAGCGCGGGGCGAGCGGGCCGAGTTCGCCTCTGTCGAGCGCCATGTCCATAATGCGAGCGTATCCGAAGCTGTGAGGAGGGACTTCCATGCCGGTGATCAACGCGATCGAACTGGAAGGAGTTTCCGACACTTCGTGGGGAGAGGCCGCTCGAGAGGCCCTGCGCGAGGCGGCCAAGACGATCCGCGGGATCAACAAGCTTGAGGTGCTTTCGACCAGCACCGGTGTCAGGGACAACAGCATCGTCGAATACCGAACCCAGGTTCGGATCTACTTCACCATCGAGCGCAGCTGAGCCTCGGAGCGCATCCCTCCAATGCCCCTCACGGGGACCGGGAATAGCTAGAATCGCTTGCCCTCCCTACCCTTCAGAGGAGTTCGACGTGCGCGCAAAGAAGGTCCACGACAACCCGACGGCTGAAGAGCTCCGGGCGTTCACCGAACAGATGTCAACGAGCCGGATCACCGAGTTCGGCAATGTCAACGTCCAGACCCGGGTGACGTCCAGGAGCTCGGGATCCACGTTCATCGTCACCGACGATCCAGGGGTGACCGACGGGAAGACCATGAGCCGGGCCGAGTACGGACAGATCGAACGGTTGCAGGACGACCACATCGCGGAGCAGGAGATGGTCCGCATCGACGGGTACATCGGCAACGTCGACGACTTCAAGACGCCGGCGCGACTCACCATCGAGAAGGCCAACGCCAACATCGCCGGCATGCAGCAGAAGCTGTACTACGACGGCGATGGGGCCGAGCCGCAGGTGGAGGTCATCTACACCCCGAACCTCTCCGCCACGGGCTACCCGGACGACCGGGTGATCGCCGTGGACCTCGAGGCCGGCGTGACCAGGGTCATCGGGTCGGATTACTTCGGGGAATCGAAGAAGGGCGGGCTCCGCATGTGGAACACGATCGTCTACGACCGCGGAGGCCTGGCCCTGCACGCAGGGTGCAAGTCGATCCCCGTTAACGGCGACGAGAAGGTGTTCCTGATCATCGGCCTGTCGGGCACCGGCAAGACCACGACGACGTTCACCACGCAGAACGACTCGCTCCCGGTGCAGGACGACTTCGTGGCGCTGATGCCGGGGGGGCTCGTCTATGGAACGGAGAACGGATGCTTCGCCAAGACGTTCTCCCTCGATCCCGAGTTCGAGCCGAACATCCACAAAGCCGTGACCAGCCCCGGGTCGTACCTGGAGAACGTGTATCAGGACGAGAAGGGGATGGTGAACTTCTTCGAGACGTCGTACACGAAGAACGGTCGGGCGGTGTTCTCGCTCTCCGACCTGGGCGCCTTCAAGGACGCTCGCGACCTGGGCCGGGTCGACCACCTGCTGATCCTGAACTGGAACGAGAACATCGTCCCGGCGGTGTGCCGGTTGAGCCAATTGCAGGCCGCCGCGTACTTCATGCTCGGGGAGACCACGGGGACCAGCGCCGGCGGCAAGGCCGAGGAGGGGAAGTTCCTTCGAGTACCGGGTACGAATCCCTTCTTCCCGCTCCGGCACGGCCTGCAGGGCAACCGGTTCCTCGAGCTCCTCGACACGCACCCGATGGAGGTCTTCCTGATGAACACCGGCAGGGTGGGAGGCAGGGAGGATGACGAGCGATCGAAGAAGGTCAAGATCCCCCACTCCTCCGCCATCGTGAAGGCCATCGCGGAGGAGACCATCAAATGGACCGCCGACGACGAATTCGGGTACGAGGTCGCGGATGACGTTCCCGGCGTGGGCGACCAGGAACTGCTCCAGCCCCGACGGCTGTATGAACGGCAGGGTCGGATGGACGAGTACGAGTCGTTCGTCGCGCGGTTCAAGGAGGAACGGGCCGAGACGCTGGCCAAGTACTCAGACCTGTCCGAAGACATCGTCCGGACGGTTTCCTGAAGACCTGGGTCTAGTCCGAACTCATCAAGGTCGCCCCGCGTCCTGGTTCCGATGCACCAGGGACGAACCATCCTGGCGGGCCCTCCGATCCACCCCATGCCGTTTGCCTCGCGGAGTCGCTGAACCTATCGTTCGCCGCATGGAGGCCGACCCGCCGCCCCAGGCCGAAGCACCCTCGGAAGGCGACGAATCACAGCCGGACGAGGAACGGCCTTCCGAGGACACCGCAACTTCGTCCCTGTCTCTTATACACATCTGACGCTGCCGACGAC
>JBKPGU010000147.1:0-7148 GCA_046729535.1 Actinomycetota bacterium | reverse complement strand
AGCGTCTGACTACGGATCAGGAGGTTGGGGGTTCGAGTCCCTCCGGGCGCACAGAGAAAGCGCAGGCAGAGCACCCACACGCGCCTCGTTTCCCAGACGGATTCGACGCTGAGGGCTCGTGTGCTAACGCGGTGCTAACAGGGAGGTTCCGTGATTCCTTCGTCCGGTCCGCCCTCCTTGGAGAATGACAGAGGACTTACGAGAAGGATCCTCGCGGCACGAAGGGCAGGTGGGTTACTCGGATAGCCGCGAAGGGTCGCGTGCCGAAGCAAGCCGCCCGAGACCGCAGGCCTTCCGAGCTGATTCGGGCGATTAGGTCCGCCAGCGAGTTCCCATGCGCTCAGAGCGATCCCTCGTGGACTGTTCGTCGCCTGCAGGTGTCGAGGGCTTCAGCTTCAGGTGCTGCGGTTCACTCCGGGCGGGCTGCCCCTCTCCCTGGAGATCCGTCCCCCGGAGCCGCCTCGTCGGACCGAACTCTGGACGGCTCCCCGATCACGGCGCGAACGGGCGCTCGAACAGGATCGAGCGGCAGGGGCCGGGACGTTCGCTGGATCTCGACCGACGCGGGGAAGGTGCTCGGGTCCGTCTGTCTGAAGCAGGTCAACGGCTATGCCTACGCCTACCTCCGGTACACCGTGCGGGAACGGACGTTCGCGAAGTACCTCGGATCAGTCGACGCCGAGAACCGCTCCGATGCGCTCGCTGAGGGTTGGGAGAAGCAGCCGCATCGACCGGTAGAGGCTCTCGTCGCCGGACTTGACTCCCCCACATCTGGCTGTAAAAGGATGGGACGGACCTTTCGTCCCCTCGATTGGGCCATCTGGTCGCGGACGCCATTCAGGCCGCGATCGGCGACGGCATCGGAACCTGACCGCAAAGAATGGCGGCACGGCTGGCGGCAACGCCCGGCGACTGTCCGCCGGTCGCGCCGTAGCGGTCATCCGGCGGAGGCGTCCGTCAAGTCCCGGTCCTGCATCTCCCAGGTGTGGTCGAGCACGTGGTATGCCGTGTGGCGGAGCAGGTACGGGATGGTCCAGTTGCCGAGCGGCTTGCCCTCCGCGTACCAAGCGCGCATCGCCTTGACGAAGCGGTCGCGGTGATGGGCGAGCCCGCCCGACGTCAGCAGGTCCTCCGGCTCGGACTTCGCCTTCACGCGCTTCGAGAAGTCGCCACCCTCGTTCGCTAGAACATGCCGAACGATCTGGTCGCGGGAGCGCCCGCCACCCCGGACACCCGGCCGGAGCTCCGCGGAGACTCGGGCGGCCGTCTCGTCGAACTCGGCCCATGCCGCGCGCAGCAGCCGCGCCTGGCGGTCGAAGGTCGGCGCGTGGAACGGCTCGCGGTCGAGCGGGGAGGGCGCGAACGAGATGCCCCAAAAGTCGGTCGAGCCGACCCCCGGGTACCGGCCGATGATAACGATGTCGGTTTGAGTCGCGAGCACCGAGCCCAGCCGGACGCGCTTCGCGACCGGGAGGTATCGCGGCACGTAGCGGGTGAGCTTCTCGACCGCATCGGCCTCTGTCTTGCCGCCCCGTTCGAGACCCGGCCAGTCCGCCGCGACGGCGACCCAGCGCTTGCCCCTCGTGGGCTGTTCGACGAGTACGCGAAGCTGGGACGTCATTGGCGCATCGTACTAGCCACTCGGGACCCACCGTCCCTAGACTGGCGCCCGAGCGCCAGGGTTCGCCCAGCGGAATGGACCGGAAATGTCGCCTTTGGGGAGGGGAGGATCGAAAGATGAACCGACCAGCAGCGATGTCGCGGCGTGATATGCGCGGTCATGCGCCTCAATCTAACAGCGAGGGTTTGTGCGATGCGACCGCCGGGCTTCCTACGCGTAGACTCAGCCGGTCGCCCCCCGCCGAAGGAGGACCAATGGAGAACGAGACCCGAACGCTTAAAGACGAGGAGATTCAGACGGTCTTCGGCGCGACGTCGACGACCTCCGATGCCGAAACCGAACGGGACACCGACACCACCGACATGGACGGCGTGGACACCACCGATGCTGAGGACGTCGACGGCATGGACACCACCGATTCCACCGACACGACGGACACCGAGGACGGGACGGACCCGCAGGATGCCGACGGGACGGACACGCAGGACGCCGACGGCAAGGTCTCGGACTCGACGGACACCGACGGCACCGACGGCGACGCGTCCGGCAACTGATCGGGTCCACCGCTCTCGCCGACCCCCGACACCACTGATGACCGTTGAGGCGCTCCAGCGCTGCGTGGGCGACGTCGACCGATTCATCGACGGTGCCTGGGCTCGTCGCCCGGTCCACTACCCCGCAGCCGACCCTCAGGCCTTCGCCGACCTGCTGACCCTGGACGACGTCGACCTCATGGTGTCGTCGATGGCCCTTCGCCTCCCGACGTTCCGGTTGATCAAGGACGGGGCCACGTTGCCGGAGTCCTCCTATGTCAAGACAGGCCGAGCGGGTTCGAAGCCGATGACCGGTCTGGCCGACCCGCCCAAGATCCTCCGACTGTTCGACGAGGGCGCCACCATCGTGCTGCAGGGCATGCACCGGTTCTGGCCGCCCCTGGCCCGGTTCTGCCGTGAGCTGGAGGTCGCCCTGGGACACCCCACGCAGGTCAACGCCTACGTCACCCCGCCCGGGTCCCAGGGCCTGGCGGTCCACGAGGACTCCCACGACGTGTTCGTCCTGCAGGCCTTCGGCACCAAACACTGGGAGGTGTGGGACACACGGTCGCCCGGGAGCACCCTGACACCGGCCGAGGTGTCTGCCGATGGACCACCGGCCATCTCGGCCGAGCTTCAGCCCGGGGACGTGATGTACATGCCGTGCCGAACCCCACACGCGGCCCGGACCCAGGAGACCCTGTCCGGACATCTCACCGTGGGGATTCCTACTTTCACCTGGCGTGAGCTGCTGAGGGAGCCTCTCCTCGAGATCCTGAACGCCCCCGATTTCGACGAACCGCTCCCCGCCTCATACCACCGGGACCGGGAGGGATTCTCCGCTCTGGTGAACGATCGGCTGGAGGAGATCCGCCGCCGGCTGGAGAAGGCCGACCCTGTTGATGTGGCCGGGCGCTCCGTGGATCGATTCCTCACCACGCGGCCGCCCCTCCTCCGAGGTGGGTTGGTGGCCCTGGCTCGGCTGGCCTCGCTCGACGACCAGTCAGTGGTCCGGCGGCGAGAAAGTTCGATCTGCGAGCTCTCGATGCGGGAGGGCCGGCTCACTGCCCTACTGGGCGATCGGGTTCTCGTGATGCCCGGATGGTGTGAGCCGGCCATGCTGACGCTCGTAGAGCGTGGCTCGATCCGGATCTCGGATCTGGCCACCCATCTCGATCTCGAAGGAAGGTTGACGCTGGTCCGGCGTCTGGTCCGGGAAGGAATGCTCGAGGTCGTGAGTGGCGACTGAGCGCGATCGGTGCTCCACGCGCTCGCTCTTGCTCGAGGAGTCGATGACCGGCACGGCATCGACGGTTTCCAACTGGATCATGCTGGAGCATCGGGGCCCGTGGGCCCGGGACATCCTGGCCGACCGTCAGCTGCCTGCCAAGGTCAATGATCGGCTGCGAACCCTCTCGGCCGATCTCGGGGTTCGGATCGTGTTCATCAGGCGGTACGGACGCCATCCCAACCCCGGCGACCTGGCCTGCTTCGTGGCCCACACCGGCCCGGACAAGCCGTGGCTGGAACGAACCCGCCTACGGAGCGTGGCCGAACTGTTCCAGGCTGATCTCTCGGCGATGGCCCGGGGCCGGCCGCCCGGGGTGGGAGGGTTCGACCCCGGGCCGCTGTTCCTGGTGTGCACCCACGGGCGGCGGGACCCTTGCTGCGCCGAACGGGGACGCCCGGTGGCTCGGGCCCTCCACGACGCCTACGGCGACCGGGCATGGGAGGTGTCCCACATCGGCGGTGACCGATTCGCCGGCAACGTGGTGGCCTTCCCCCATGGTCTGTACTTCGGGCGGCTGGAGCCGGACGCCGCCATCCAGGCGGCCCGCTCCTACGAGGATGGACGGATCGACCTGGAGCACTACCGAGGCCGATCCTGCTACGCCTTCCCTGTCCAGGCCGCGGAGGCGTACGTTCGCCGCCGAGCAGGGCTGACCGGTGTGGACGACCTCCGGCTGACAGGGGCTCGCCGGACGAGAACCGACCTGGTCGAAGCCGAATTCGGGGGCCCTGACGGGAACGTCCACCGAGCGGCGGTCCGTGTGCGAACGGCCGACCGGCCCAGGGTCCTCACCTGTCACGGCACGACACCGGCCCGGCCTCCGGTCTACGAGCTGGTGGAGTGACCTCCTTCAAAACTCACACCAGTCGGCGATCCGTTCAAGATTGCTCACGAACGTGTTTCGACGGCGGCCCGCGCCGTCCTGATGGCGTCTTCGGTGACCGAGAAGGCGAGCAGGAGGGCAGCCACGAAGCACACCCCCCCTCCGACGAAGAACGTGGCGCGGAGGCCCCAGACGCTCGCGATCCATCCGCCGGCAAGTGCTCCGATCGGGATGAACCCGTAGCCGACCATGCGGAACGTGCTGACCACCCTGCCCAGAAGCCGGTTCGGGGTCAGCAATTGTCGAAGGGTCAGCCCTGGGACGTTGACCAAGGCCGAGGAGAACCCCACCAGGACAAATACCGCGCCAGCCACCGCCGGGTGAGAGGTAAGCCCGAGACCGGCTGAAGCGAGTCCGATGAGCGCGAGGCCCGTGACCACCGCACGTCCCCGGCCAATCAGCGCGGCAATCCGAGCGGCCACAAGGCTACCGAGGAGTCCTCCGAGCGAGCCCACGCCGATGATGAGCCCGTATCCGACGGCACCCACGTGCAGCTTCTCGTGAGCGAAGAGCACGAACACCCCTCCGAAGGCCATGGCGCCGAAGTTGGTGGCGGCGATGGCGAAGGCGATCGGCCTGAGGACGGGGTGATGGAAGAGCCACGAGGCGCCCTCCTTCACATCTCGCCAGGCTGACGCCGGTTCTCGGTCCCCATGGGACGCTTTGAAATCACCTTCAACCGTGGCCAGGAGCAGCCCGCTGGCCCCGAACGAGGCCGCGTCCCCCACGAAGGGGACGGCGTGGGCGATCGTGAACAGGAACCCCCCGATGGGCGGGCCGGCCATCTCATTGGCCAGCAGCTCCGCCGCGATCAGACGCCCGTTGGCGTGGTCCAGCTGCGGCTCCTCGACCAGCGCGGGGACGACCGCTTGCAAGGCCGTATCGACGAAGACCTCGCCCACACCCACCAGGAAGGCGACGACGATGAGGAGCCAGATCGTCTCGACGTGGGCGAACACGGCGAGGGCCAGACCGGCCATCACGAACATGCGCGCCAGCTGGCCGGCTTCCATCAGCCGCCTCCGGTCCACCCGGTCGACGACCGCTCCTCCCACCAAACCGAACAGGAGCCAGGGGGACCACACGGCGGCCGAGACGGCGGCCACTGGCAACGGCTCCCGCGTGATGACCGCAGCCAGCAGCGGCAAGGCGGTGATCCGGATGCCGTCTCCCAGCTGCGACACGGCCGAAGCCGACCAGAACCGCCAGAACCGCGGACCGAGCGGTGGCTTGCGCACGGATGGATTCTCCACGGCCCAGGCCTCGATGACTTCTCTCGAAGCTAATCGCTCGTGGCAGGGCGAGCTATGCTCCGGCTGTTGTCCCGTTGGGGGTGATCGCGATGGTTCAGGTCGCAGGCGATGACATCACGCTTCAAGAGCTTCAGAACGCGACGCGCAATCACGGCATGCCGTTGGAAGGGCTGCGCTACGACGTCACTCCGATCGGGATGCATTACCTCCTGATCCACTTCGACGTGCCCTTCGTCGATGCCGCGAACTGGAGGCTCGAGGTCGGTGGCCACGTCGGCTCGCCCGGGCGCTTCACCCTGGACGACATCAAGTCACGGCCCCGGGTCACCCTCCCGGTCACGATGGAATGCGCGGGGAACGGTAGGGCCCGGCTCGATCCCCGCCCCCACAGCCAGCCCTGGCTGAACGAGGCGATCGGTACCGCCCAGTGGACCGGGACCCCCCTGTGGCCCTTGCTGGAGGAGGCCGGCCTGCGGGAGGGCGCCGTCGAGATCCTGTTCACAGGCCTGGACCGTGGGACGCAGGGTGAGCACGAGCAGTGGTACGAGCGATCGCTCACGCTGCAGGAGGCTCGCCGGCCGGAAGTGGTCCTGGCCTACGAGATGAACGGGCAATCCCTTCCGCCGCAGCACGGGTACCCGCTCCGCCTCGTCGTGCCGGGTTGGTATGGGATGACCAGCGTGAAGTGGTTGAAGGCGATCACCGCCCTGACGGAGGAGTTCTCCGGCTTCCAGCAGAAGGTCTTCTACCGCATCGCCCGGGACGACGACGATCCCGGGACCCAGGTCTCGCGCATGTTCCCTCGGTCCCTCCTCGTCCCTCCCGGGATCCCCGAGTTCGAGACCCGAGATCGTCTGCTCCCGCCGGGCCCTGTGGTCCTGGAGGGGCGGGCCTGGTCTGGGTGGGCACCGATCGCCATGGTCGAGGTCAGCCTTGACGGCGGTGCATCCTGGGCGGATGCCGCGATGGAGACTCCGGTCGGGCCGCACGCGTGGTGCCGGTGGAGCTACGAGTGGAACGCCGAGGAGGGCAGACACCTCGTCGCTTCGCGAGCGACAGACGAGGCGGGGAACACCCAGCCTGTCGAGCAGCGCTGGAACATGCGGGGCGTTGCCAACAACATGGTCCAGACCGTGGTCGTGCACGTTCGAACCGGCGTGGCCCTGGCCTAGACCCACCTACGTGGCGACGCCTTCGGATGGCCCGGCGAGCACGGTCGGCCACGTCATCCACTGGGCCTTCCGGTACGACGTGCTGCTGTGGTTGCGAGCGCTTGGCAGGGAACGGGCCTTCCGCTCGGAGGTGCTTGACCTCGCCCGATTGCGGGTCGGGGAATCGGTCCTGGACGTCGGGTGTGGGACGGGCAACCTGGCAATCGCCGCCACCCGTGTGGTCGGCCCGGGTGGAACGGTCTCAGGGGTCGATCCTTCGCCGGAGATGATCGGCTCGGGCCGGCAAGAAGGCCCGCACGGCCGGGGTGGAAGTCGGGTTCGGAACGGCGGCGGCAGAAGCCCTTCCGTTCGCCGACGAGACGTTCGACGTCGTCCTCACCACCTTGGTGTTGCAT
>JBKPGU010000146.1:0-4481 GCA_046729535.1 Actinomycetota bacterium | reverse complement strand
CTCCAGCAGGTTGAAGAACTGGAACACGATCCCGATGTGCTTTCGGCGCATCCGGGCCAGGTCGTTCTCGTCCTTGCCCGCGAGCGACTCGCCGGCCACGAGGATCTCGCCCTCGCTCGGCATGTCCAACCCGGCCACGAGGTTGAGCAGCGTGGACTTTCCGCATCCCGACGGCCCCATCACCGCGACGAACTCGCCCGCGTCGAGCGTCATGTCCACGCCCCGAAGAGCCCTGACCGGCGCCCCCTCAGCTTCGAAGCTCTCGTAGGTCTTCCGCAAGCTGCGGACCTCTAACGCGTTCATGCCTCACTCCCTCTTCCTCGCTGGTGGAGCCCCATCGCGTTTGTCGCCCTGGTTCTCGCTGCTGAGTGTTGCCGGACGGGTCGATGCGCGCCAAGAGGGCATCCCCGTCATTCAAAAGGGATGCTGGCACCCCACGAAATGGGGTGCTGAGCAGCGCAAGCAATCGATCCGGGAGGGCGGGCAAATCGACGCGGGTCCGGTCTCAGATTACACGGGCGCCGGCACCTTCTCCTCGGGCGGGGCTCCGGGAACCTCCTCCAGCGAAACCCTGGGCAGGATCCGATCCAGCCACCCGGGCAGCCACCAGTTCCACCGCCCCATCAGGCGCATCGTCGCCGGCACCAGGACGATCCGGATGATCGTGGCGTCCAACAACACCGCGCAGGCCAACCCGAACCCCAGCTCCTTGATGGGCAGCATTCGACCGAAGGCGAACGCCCCGAACACCGTGACCATGATGGCCGCCGCGCTGGTGATGATCCGTGCCGTGTGTTCCAGCCCCCATCCCACCGCCTCGGTGTTGTCGCCGGTCCGCAGGTACTCCTCGCGGATCCGGGCCAGCAGGAACACCTCGTAGTCCATGGACAGGCCGAACAGGATGCAGAACAGGAACAGTGGCAGGAAAGAGTCGATGTGCCCGGCGCCGTCGAAGGAGAGGAGTCTTTCGAGGTGGCCGTCCTGGAACACGAACACCATCAGGCCGTATGCGGCCACGACCGAGGCCGTGTTCATCAGGATGGCCTTGAGCGGCAGCAGGACGCTCCTCAGGAAGAAGAGCAGAACCATGAACGAAAGGACCAGCACCAGGCCCACAACCGGGATCAGCTTGCTGGTCATCTCGTGGTTGATGTCGACGTTCAGTCCCGGGTCCCCACCGACGGCCGCGCTCACACCAGGGGCGGAGATCGTCGGGAGCTTCTTTCGAAGCCGGTCCACGAAGTCGCTCGATGTGTCCGACTGCGGTCCGTGCTTGGTCACCACCGCCATCAACGTTTCGGTCCCGTTGGCGTTGACCAGGGAGTCCACGATGGGAGCGACTTGCAAGGTCCCCAGCGCAGCCTGCGCCTGCTCGACGGGTGCGCCGGGGACCAGCGTTGCGATGGAGTCAACTCGGGCCACCTCGGGGTCCTTGGCGATCTCAGCCGAAAGCCGGTAGAGGTCGGCGAAGCCTCCCGTCTTCACGCCGCGCGGATCGGCGATCAGGATCTGAGCCGGCGAAACCTGCCCGGCGCCGAAGGCCCTGGCGCTGGTCTCGAAAGCGATCCGGGGTGTGGACTCCCTGGGCAGGATGTCCGGTCCCGAGGAACCCAGCTTCAGATGGAGGGCGGGAGCGGCCAGGACAACGATGACGCCCAGGCTCATCACCAACGCCACCCACGGCCGCCGCATGATAAACGTCGACCAGCGGTGCCAGATCCGGCTGTCGCTCGTCCCGCCTCGACCCCACAGGCGGAGCGAGTTGATCTTGGGGCCCACGAAGCCGAGCAGCGCCGGAAGGAGGGTCAGGGCGGCCGCTGCCGCGAAGAACACCGCGATCATCGCGGAGAACCCCATCGACTTGAACGCCGCGAGGTTCACCAGCTGTGTCCCCGAAAGGGCCACGACCACGGTCAGACCCGAGACGAACACCGCCTTGCCGCTGGTGGCGATGGCGTGGGCCGCGGCCTCGGGAACTGGTATGCCGTCCTCCAACCCTTCGCGGTACCGGTTGAGGATGAACAGCGAATAGTCGATCCCGACGCCGATGCCGATCATGGACGCGACGTTCTGGGCGAAGATGCTCACGGTCGTGCTGGCCGCGATGATCGAGATGACTCCGAACGAGATGGCCAGGCTGAGCAACGCCAGGACCAGCGGCATCCCCGACGCGACCAGCGAGCCGAAGGCCAGCACCAGGATCAACAGGCTGATGGGCAGGGCGACCCTCTCCGCTCGCTCCAGGTCGTGGGTGGTGATCTCCGAGAACTCCGCGTAGAAGGGCGCGGATCCCGTCAGGAGGGCGCGGACCCCGCTGCCCCGAGACGCCTTCTCCACCGCTTCGTTCAGATCGTCGGCGTGGCGGAGCGCTTCATTCTGGTCGTCGGTCAGGCCGACGACCGCCGTCAGCGTGTGCCGGTCTTTCGAGATCGAGGTGGCGGGCGAGGTGTACGGGTCGGTGACCGCGCCGACCCCCGGTGCCGTGGCCAGGGCATCCCGGACCGCGCCGACCGCTTGCTTGAACTGCGGATCGTCCGCCGAGAGGGTCGGGGAGTTGAAGACCAGCAGGTCGTTGAACTCGAACTGCCCCTTGAAGTCGTTCTCGATGGCTTGTTTCACCCGGAAGGACTGCGACCCGGGGACCTCGAATCCGCCTTGCGAAAGCCGATTCGTCAACTTCCCGAGGAAAGGCCCCATCGCCAGGAACATCAGGATCCAGGCGGCCAAGACCCACCACCGCCGCCGAACGGCGAACGCGCCGAGGCGGTCGAACGTCGATCTCTTACCGGACGTTCCAGAAGCGGGAGCGGGCCCGTTGCCGTCCGTCGTGTCTCGCATCGTTCCCCCTCTTTGGTTGGCGGGGACACAGCCAGTGGTACGTGTACTGTAATTCGCTGATCGGCAGAGAGGCATCTCGGGTGGTCAAGAAGATCATGGTGGCGACCGATCGGTCGCCCAGCGCCGGCCGGGCCGTCGATTGGGCCGCCGACATGGCGGACCGTTTCGGGGCCGAGCTGCACCTGCTTCAGGTCTTGGTGCCGGAGAACGCCCCTGGGACCGAGGCCGGGGCGGCGGAAGCGACCCGAGCGAGCTTCGCCGCCCAGGAGCTGAACGAGATCGCCCGCAACATCGCCGGTCCCCGGGGTCATGCCCATGTGATCGTCGATTCGGACCCCTCCCGGGGCATCGTGAGGGCGGCCGACGAGGCCGACGTGGACGTGCTGATCGTGGGCAACGTCGGGATGTCCGGCAGGAGGGAATTCCTCCTCGGCAATGTGCCGAACCGCGTATCGCACAACGCCCGGTGCACGGTGATCATCGTCAACACGGCAGACGGCCAGGTTCGGGCGACGAACTACATCACCAGAGGCGAAGAACCCGAGCACATGGGGGTCGAGGGCCAGCTGATCGGGCGGGCGGCCGACATCGGCAAGGTCATGGCGAAGCTAGGCCTCAAGGAGCTGTTCGCCAGGGGCAAGGACGAAGACGAGGAGGCCACCCGCGTTCGGGCCCGGCGGTTCCGCCAGTCCCTCGAGGAGCTGGGTCCCACGTTCGCCAAGCTCGGACAGATCCTGTCGACCCGGCCCGATCTCCTTCCCGAGGAGTTCATCCAAGAGCTGGCCACCCTTCAAGACAACGTCCCTCCCCTCAGCCAAGAGGAAGTGGTCCGGGTGATGGAGGAGGAGTTGGGCGTCCCGTGGGAGGACGTCTTCGAGAGCATCGACCCGAAGCCGATGGCGGCGGGGACCATCGCCGAGGTCCATCGGGCCACCCTTACGGACGGGGAGCGGGTGGTGGTGAAGGTCCAGCGGCCGACGGCCCGCGACGACATCATGCGCGACCTGGGACTGCTGAAGCTGTTCGCCGAGAAGACCGCGGACAGGCCCGCGTTCCGTCAGGTGGTGGACATGGGCGCGATATTCGAGCATCTCTCGGCTTCGCTCCAACGAGAGCTCGACTTCGGTCAGGAGGCCGGCAACATCGAACGGATGCGCGAGGTGTTGAAGCCCTACCCGCGCCTCGACGTCCCTCGCGTGTACGCCGACTACTCCAGCGTCCGACTGTTGGTGATGGAAGAGATCCAGGGCGTCCCGATCCGGCAGGCCGCCGAAGGCGATGCTCGGAAAGAGGCGGCCCGCCAGATGCTGGAGTCCTACTACCGGCAGATCCTGACGGACGGGTTCTTCCACGCCGACCCCCACCCGGGCAACCTCCTGTGGTGGCAGGACAAGATCTACTTCCTCGACTTCGGGATGATCGGCGAGCTCGGGCCGGAGGTTCGCGAGCTCCTGGTCCTCCTCTTGATGTCGTTCTGGCAGGAGGACGTCCCGTTCCTGTCCGACGTGGTCCTGATGATCGCGGGCGAGGACCAACGAGCGGACATCGAGATCGGGGGGTTCCAGGAGGAGCTGGGGGCCCTACTGGCCCGATACCGCCACCTCTCCTTGAAGGATATCCAGCTCGGCCCCGTCCTCCAGGAG
>JBKPGU010000145.1:0-3862 GCA_046729535.1 Actinomycetota bacterium | reverse complement strand
ATCTTCAAGGGCAGTCCACGTCGCTGAAGGCGGGGATCGGGGAAATCTCCCATAACGCGGGGGCTGTCGTCATCCTCCTCGGTGACCAGCCGGGCATCAGGCCCGAAGCCATTAACGCCGTCGTCGCCGCCTGGCGGGGTGGCGCGGGGGCCATCGTGCAGGCCTCCTACGGAGGACGGCCGGCGCATCCCACGCTGCTGGCCAAGGAGGTCTGGCCGGAGCTCGACGCTCTCGCGGGCGACGAAGGCGCTCGGGGGCTCATCGCGCGCCATCGTGGCGCGAGGGCCCTGGTCGAGGTGGGGGGCGAGCCCCCGGACGACATCGATACGGAAGAGGATTACCGCAAGGCACTGTCGAGGCGACGTCCCACTGGCTCCGAATAGGCCGTGCGGCCATAGCAGCGGCTATCCATTGGCAACGAAAATCTCCAATTACCTGCACAGTCGATCCACAGTGGGCCTTGCTACTTGAAGGCGAAGCTGTCACGATTCGGCCACATCGAGCGGGGGAACTCGTTGAACGACCAAAGCCTTCAGGCAGCCAACGCCTTCTTGAGGGTGGCCGCCACAACCATCCAGCCTGGGGATTTCCTGGCCCAGCCGCCGGCCGATATCGGGCGGGAGGCCGGTTTGGCGAATCCGCTGGCCGTGGCTCGCGCGGTTCGGGCGTTGGCCGCCAGGCGGCGGCTGGAGGTCGAGGACGGCCGATATCGCCTGCTGGACATCCGCCCGTTGGAGCCCGGAGAGCCGGAATCGGTGCCCCGCGCACCTCGCCGGCGTAAGCCACGGCGGAAGGGAGCGGCCCGAGCCGAGAGCTCGGGCGCCGAACGTCGCCCGAGCTACTCCGATCTGGGCCGGGCCGTGATCGAGCGGGTCATCGAACTCGGCCGGGAAGCTGGGGACGCCATGGCGGGGGCCGAGCACCTCCGCAGGGAGGCCAAGGAGAACAAGGCGGGTCGGATCGAGGCCGAGCAGCGCGCCTCCAGGCTGTTCGAGCGGGTAAAGGAGCTCGAGACGAAGCTGGACATGGCAGAGGCGAACCTCCGGACGGTCCTGGCGGCGGCCCGGGGACGAGGCGCCACCGCCGGACCGACCGACAACGAGATGGAGGCGCTGCTGCGCATCCTGAAGGCGCCGGCCGGAACGCAGCCGGAGGGGGCCCCGAGCGAGGACCCGGAACAGGCCGAGGAAGCAGCCGTCGAGTGACGGCAGAGACCTGCCGCTTCCATCCCTCGTAACCTTCCAACGATGCAGCTCGATCTCCAGGCGCTCCGTCACGCCGTCGACGCCTCGTACCGTTCGTACCTCACCGACCTCCAGGCCACGGTGAACATGGACTGCGGCACGTACCTGCCCGGGGGCGTCAACCAGGTGGCCGACTTGATGCATGACCGGTTCGAGGGCAGTGGGTGGAAGGTCGAACGCCGACCGCATGCCGGGGAAGGAAGCACCGAAAACTTGGGCGACGTCCTGGTGGCCACGCTCAACGGAGCTACCCCACAGGGACGCCGGATGCTCCTGATCGGCCACATGGACACCGTCTTCCCGGAGGGAACGCCCCTCGAGCGGCCGTTCACCGTCGTGGGCGACCGGGCGCGAGGTCCGGGCACCTCCGATATGAAGGGCGGCCTGCTGGCCGGGTATTACGCGGTTCGGGCGCTGCAGGACGTCGGGTTGGAGGGATACGGCTCGATCACCTACGTCTGCAACCCCGACGAGGAGATCGGCTCCCCGTTCAGCGGCCCGATCATCCTGGAGCTCGCCCCCTCGATGTCGGCCTGTTTCGTCCTGGAGTGCGGGCGCGAGAGCGGCAACATCGTTTCGGCCCGAAAGGGCGTCGCCGACATCACCATCGTGATCGAGGGGCGCGCCGCGCATGCGGGGGTCGAACCCGAGAAGGGGCGGTCGGCCGCGTTGCAGGCGGCGCACACCACGATCGGCCTGCACGCACTGAACGGCCGATGGCCGGGCGTGACCGTGAACGTCGGGGTCATCCGGGGTGGCGACAGGCCGAACGTCGTGGCCGAGCGGTGCCAGCTGGAGGTGGACGTGCGGGCGGAGACCCAGGCCGGCTTCGACGAGGCGCTGGCCGAGGTGGAACGGGTGTCCCAGGAGACCGTGGTCCCGGACGTCTCCGTCGACACGCGACAGGTTTCCGGTTTTCCGCCCATGCAGAAGTCGGAAGCGTCGGCCGGACTGATCCGACGTGTGAAGGAGATCGCACACGGCCTGGGGTTCGAGGTCGAAGATCAGGCAACCGGGGGGGCATCGGACGCCAACCCGGTCGCAGCCCTCGGGATCCCGACCCTCGACGGCCTCGGGCCCGTGGGGGGCGGGGCGCACTCCAGAGACGAGTGGCTCGACCTGTCGTCGGTCGTCCCCAGGGTCACCATGCTGGCCGGCCTGATCGCATCTGCCCCCTGACGAGTTGCCCGGACCGAAATCGAGGACCCGGTCGGTACAGTAATCGGATGAGCCGACCGGTCCGACTTCCGCCGCCCGTCGGCGACGCGGGGTTGTTCGGCCCCGGGTCGATGTCGTGGCTCGTCAACCGGGAAACGGCCGTTCTGTTCGGTGGCGCCAGAGCCTTGCTGATGCACGCGGCCCATCCGCTGGTGCTGGCCGGGGCGCGCCAGACCGGCTTCTACGAGCGCAACCCCTGGAAGCGGATGGAGCGGACGCTGCAACTCACGTACACCATGACGTTCGGGACCAGGCGCGAAGCGCTGGAGGCGGCCGAGCGGATCAACCGCGTCCACCGGGAGATCCACGGGATCGACGAAGTGACCGGGCTCCCCTATGACGCCCTCGACCCGGACCTCTTGCTGTGGGTCCACGCGTGCCTGGTCGACTCGCAGCTGCTGTTCGAGCGCTTGGGCGTGGGGAGGCTGGATGCGGAGGGCCGTGAGCGATTCCATCGGGAGCAGATGGCGGGCGCCGAGCTGCTGGGGCTCGAACGATCAAAGATCCCGCCCACGGTGGCCGGCCTTCGGACCTACATCGAGGAGGTGGTCCGGAGCGGCGTGCTTCGGGTGACCCCCGAGACGATCAAGGTGGCGAACCTGATCCGCCGCCCGCCCCGGGATGTCCCCTGGAGACCGGTGCTGCGCCAGATCGCCTGGTGGGCGTTCGCGACGCTGCCCGAGCCCCTCCGCGCCCAGTACGGCGTGCGTTGGAGCCCGCTGAAGCAGATGCGCCTTGCCGGGAGCCTTCGCACCTTGAAGCTGGTCCGGCCCCTGATCCCCTCGTACTTCCGGGAGATCTACCCGGCGCGGCAGGCCGCCCGGTGCGTGGCCGACGCCGCCTGAACCCGGATCACCCCGGGGACTACGCCCTATCCTGTCCCCCATGTCGAGCGAGGGCACCACGCCCCGCCCCGAACCGGTCCGCGACCTGGACTGGGACCCGCCACGCGCTCGCGCGTTCGCCGATCGGACGCTGGACGTCTGGCAGGAAATGCTCGAACGGTTGCCGAGCCTGCCCGTGGCGACCGCCGCGAACGAGCATCAAGTCCGCGAGGGCGTGGCCCGGCCGATCCCCGACGACCCTCTTCCAGACGACGAACTGTTCGATCACCTCCGGCGGATGACCTTCGAGTGGTCCATGTATCCGGGGCACCCCAGATTCATGGCGTACATCACGGGGGCTGGGACGGTGCCGGGCGCCCCGGCCGACCTTCTGGCCGCCGGCCTGAACATGAACGTCGGAGGGTGGCGCCTCAGCCCCGCCGCAACCGAGATCGAGCTGGCCCTGATCCGTTGGTTCGCTCACCAGTTCGGGCTCCCCGAGGACGCCGGAGGGCTCCTGGTCTCCGGCGGGGCCCTGGCGACCTTCGTGGCGCTCAAGACCGCCCGCGATCACGG
>JBKPGU010000144.1:0-4745 GCA_046729535.1 Actinomycetota bacterium | reverse complement strand
GTCGAGGCCGGGACCTGCAGGTCGATCCCCCGAAGGGCTTCGACCTTGCCGAACCGCTTGGTGATGCCTTCGACGACGATGGCGGCTGTATCCATGGGTGTCCGAGCCTACTAGCCATGGGTAAACGGTCGGTGAACGCGGGGTCTTTGAGGGGCGATGTGGACCTCGCGTTTGGTCTTGGGATCGGTGGGCCACGCTCTTCGAGGAAGCTGGCCCCGCGGCTCTCACGCCCTCCTACTATCGCTGGCCCCGCCCGGTGAGGCAGTGGTGCCTACGCGTTCTGCTGCTGTCGGGCGACTTCCTCCCGAAGGCGCGCCTCGCTCTCCTTCACGGAGTGGGGCAGTCTCTCCCCGAAGTCCTCGTTCTCGTAGACCTGCCGGATCTCGACCTCGCCCACCCTGTCGGTCCCGTCGTCGAACGCCTCGAGCGGGATCCGCTTCACCCACTCGACGGCCTCGTCCAACGAGCGGCACTGCCACAGCCAGTACCCGGCCACGATCTCCTTGGCCTCGGTGAACGGCCCGTCGATCACGGTCGGCTTGCCGTGCTGGACCCGAACCTTGGCCCCCCTCGAGGTGGGGTGGAGTCCCTCGCCGGCGAGCATGACGCTGTTCTTGACCAGCTCCTCGTTGAACCGGCTCATCGCCTCGAGCTGCTCGGGCGTGGGCAGCTCGCCGGCCTCGGAGCGCTCGTCGCCCTTCATGATCACCATGAACCTCGGCATCGCTCCTCCCTCCTTCTCCCCTGGAGCCGGGCCCCGGCCGCCTCCGGGCTGATCCAACCCGTGTTCTACCCCTACGTCGATCGAGGAACCCGGAAATCAACACGCGCCTGACAGGCTATGTGGAAAGGGTCGCGGCCTGCTCTGTCGCCGGTGAGGGCCCCGGCGCTCGTGCTTGCTCCGGTTCACGGCAAGGTTCGGCCGGTCTGACACCGAAAGGGAGTCCAAGTCCGGGGCTGGGTAACATCAGCCAGGTCCCCACGGGGAATGCCACTGGTCGGTGGCTTCCCGATCTGTCCGGGGGAATCGGGACAATTCCACGTTGTGACGGAACGGGAGGTGATCGGGATGAAGACGCACGTCAGCGGGATCACGCTCGGGGTCGAGGACGTCGAGCGGTCGAAGCGGTTCTACGGCGAGGGGCTGGGGTGGCCGGTGGCCATGGACACGCAGGGCTACGTGGCGTTCAGCATCAACAACGGGACGGCCATGCTCGGCCTGCTGTCGAGGGAGGCGCTGGCCGGTGCGGCCGGCGTCAGCGCCGAAGGCAGCGGATTCGGCGGGGTCGTCCTCTCCTATGTCGTGTCCTCGAACGAGCGGGTCGACGAGATCCTCGCCGAGGCCGGGGCCGCCGGCGGCCGCATCGTCGAGCCCGGCCACGAGAAGTGGGGGAGCTACGGTGGGCACTTCGCCGATCCCGACGGTTATCTGTGGAACGTGGGCGTCGGGGCCGGCCAGCCCATCGCGGCCGAGTAGCCCCGGGGCCCCGAACGCGGGGCAAGCGGCCACCGTCGGGCAACCAGGGAAAGCGCCCCCCGCCGGGCACGTCGGTAGGCTACGTCGGTCGTGGCCACCTGGGCTGAGTTCGCGAACGCTGAGCCGGATCTGGCCGCCTTCGCCTGGGAGCGGATGGAGGGTCGGATCGTATACCAGGCGACGCTCCGGCTCGACGGCGGACCGCGCGTGCACCCGGTCTCTCCCTGGCTCGCGGCCGGGCTGCTGTGCGTCTCGTTCCGCGACACGAGCCCGAAGATGCGCGAGGTGGCGCGCGACGCGCGCTACGCGTTGCACACGGCGCAGCCGTGGGAGGACCACGCCGGCGTATACGGCGAGTTCATGGCGCGCGGATGGCTCGAACCTATCTCCCCGTCCCACCCCGCGGTGGTGGAGCGCCCCGGCCAGACGAGCTACGGGCTCGTCCACTATGCGTGCTCGATCGAGGAGGCGGTGGCGACGGAGTACTCGGACGATGAGATGCCCGTGTATCGACGTTGGAAGCCGTCCTCAGGCGACGCGACTCGGTGAGCCGTCGGGGGGCTTCGAGGGGTCAGTGCCCTCGGCAGGATTCGAACCTGCGCACCGCGCTCCGGAGGCGCGTGCTCTATCCCCTGAGCTACGAGGGCGAATCGGGATCGCCGGCCGGAGGTCGGCCTGAACCCGCCCACCGATTCTAGCGCCGGGTGCTGTGGCGAGGCTGCCGACTAATATCGGCCCGGACGCTCCCATGATCCAGAAGGCACTCAGCCAGCGGCTCCGTGAGGCGGCGCTCGCCGCCTCCTCGGACCTCGGGCTGGACACGGAAACGATCCCCGAGCCTGAGCTATCCCGGCCGCGCCGTCAGGAGCACGGCGACTGGGCCACGAACCTGGCTCTCGTCCTCGCACCGAAGGTAGGAAAGCCACCCGTTGTTGTGGCGCAGGCGATCGCCGATCGCATCGAGGTGGACGATGTCGTGCGCGACGTCGTGGTCGCCAAGCCGGGGTTCATCAATCTGTTCCTGACCCACCGATGGCTGCACGACGTGCTCACTCGGATCCGGGAGGAAGGCGACCGCTTCGGGCGCTCCGAACGCCGGGGCGAACGGGCCCAGGTCGAGTACGTCTCGGCGAACCCGACCGGCCCACTCCATGTCGGCCCGGCTCGAAACGCCGCCCTCGGCGACTCGGTGGCCAACGTGCTCGACGCGGCCGGCTACGACGTGGAACGGGAGTACTACTACAACGACTCGGGGCGCCAGCTGGAGCTGTTCGGCGAGTCCGTGGAGGCTCGCTACCTCCAGCACTTCGGCGTCGAGTCGCCGCTCCCGGAAGGCGGGTACCGCGCCGACCACGTGGTGCACCTGGCGCAGCAGATCGCCGAGGAGCTGGGCGCCTCGCTGGTCTACATGGAACCGTCGAAGCGCCGCCCGGGCATCCTGGCGGAGGCCGTGAAGCGGAACATGGCCGGCATCGAGGCCACGCTGGAACGTTTCGGGATCCGGATGGACACATGGGTGTCCGAGCAGGAACTCATCGAGTCCGGTGCCGTCGCTCAGGCGGTCGAGCGGCTGGAGAAGGAGGGCTTCGCGTACCACGCCGAGGGAGCGATCTTCTTCCGTTCCACCGCGTTCGGCGACGAGAAGGACCGCGTCCTGATCCGCAGCAACGGGGAGCCGACGTACTTCGCGAAGGACTGCGCGTACGTCTTGCACAAGGCGGCGCGTGGGTTCGCGCGGATGATCTACGTGTGGGGGGCCGATCATCATGGCACGATGAAGCGGCTCCTGGGGGCGGCCGACGCGTTCGGTGTCAACCACGGTCGGATCCAGATCCTGTTGTATCAGCTGGTGACGCTGTACCGGGGTGGCGAGCTCGTTCGGATGAGCCGTCGGGCCGGGGACTACGTCACCCTGGACGAACTGCTGAACGAAGTCGGCGCCGATGCGGCACGGTACGCGCTGGTGTCGAGGTCCCCTGACTCACCCCTTGACTTCGACATCGAGGTGGTGACCCGCCAGACGCTCGACAACCCCGTCTATTACGTCCAGTACGCCCACGCGCGGATCGCCAGCCTGGTGAGGATGGCGGAGGAGAAAGGCGTCTACCTGCGGGAGTGGAAGAAGGTGAACTTCGAGGAGCTCACCCAGGAGGCCGAGCTGGACCTGCTCCGGCGCCTGGCCGAATTCCCCGAGACCGTGGACCTGGCGGCGGAGGGCCTGGCTCCCCATCGGATGACTCGATACGCGGAACAGGTGGCGGCCGACTTCCACCGCTTCTACACCGAATGCCGGGTCATCACCGAGGACGACGCCCTCACCCAGGCGCGCCTCGGGTTGTCGCTGGCCACGAAGCAGGTCGTGGCCAGTGCCCTCGCCATGATCGGCGTGAGCGCACCCGAGTCGATGGAGCGGATCGGTGAAGACGGGAGCTGACGCCGAGGCCGGCGACGCGTCCGGGGGGGCCGCGACCCCGACGTCGTTCGTCGTCCGCCCGGCAGTTCCGGCCGACGCCGCCTCGTTCCTCGAGCTGTGGCGGAGCGTGGTGGCGGAGAAGCGGTACGTGCGAACGGAACGGGTCACCACGTCGGTTCGCCATTACCGTCGGCAGTTCCGACGCGCGTGGACCCGGGACGAGGCCGAGCTCGTTGCCGTCGAGGGCAGCCGCGTCATCGGCCACCTGAACGTGAGCCGCGAAGACAGCCCGACCACCCGGCACGTCGCCTCGCTCGGCATGAGTGTGGCGGACGACCGGCGAAGCATGGGGATCGGAACCTCGCTGCTGGAGACGTGCATCCGCTGGGCAAAGGAGGTCGGCGTCGAGAAGCTTGCGCTGTCCGTCTACCCGGACAACGAGCGAGCCATCGGGCTGTACCGGAAGTTCGGGTTCGTGGAGGAGGGCCGCCTGACCGGTCATTCCAAGAAGTCCATCGGGTATCGGGACGAGATCGTCATGGGCCTGTGGCTAATCTCCCGTCCAGGCACCGGAGGGTCCGACCCGGCGAGCGACGCGCTCTGATGGCACATCAGTGGCGGGGCGTGATCGAAGAGTACCGGGATCGGCTCCCGGTCTCGGAGGCCACCCCGGTCGTCACCCTACGCGAGGGAGGCACGCCGCTGGTGAGGTCCGAGCAGCTGTCAGCCACCACCGCCTGCGACGTCTATCTGAAGTTCGAGGGCGCCAACCCCACGGCTTCCTTCAAGGACCGGGGGATGACGCTGGCCATCTCGAAGGCCGTCGAAGAAGGGTCGAAGGCGGTGGTGTGCGCC
>JBKPGU010000143.1:0-5536 GCA_046729535.1 Actinomycetota bacterium | reverse complement strand
TCCCCACACCGGTCGGCCCAAGGAAGATGAACGAGCCGATGGGGCGGTTCGGGTCGGACAGCCCTGCGCGGGCCCGGCGGATGGCGTTCGACACGGCGGCCACGGCCTCGTCCTGGTCGACCATCCGGTGATGGAGGCCCTCCTCCATGTGGACGAGCTTCTGGACCTCTCCCTCCATCAGCCTGGACACCGGGATCCCGGTCCACTTCGAGACGACCTCGGCCACGTCCTCTTCGTCGACCTCCTCCTTCAGCATCTTCAGGTCGGCTTGGAGCGTGGCCAGCTCTTCGTTCTCTTGATCCAGCTGCTTCTGGAGCTCGACCAGCCGCGCGTATCGGAGCTCCGCCGCCTTCTCCAGCTCGCCGTCGCGCTCCGCGCGTTCGGCCTCCATCCGGACGTTCTCGATCTCCGACTTCAGCGACCGGATGCGGTCGATGGATTCCTTCTCATGCTGCCAGTGGGCCCTCATGCCCGCCGACCGCTCCTGGAGGTCGGCAAGCTCTTGTTCGAGCCTCTCCAGCCGCTCCTTCGACGCGGGATCGGTCTCCTTCTTCAGCGCCGAACGTTCGATCTCCAGCTGGCGGATGCGCCGTTCAACCTCGTCGATCTCCACCGGCATCGAATCGATCTCGATGCGCAACCGGCTGGCCGCCTCGTCGATCAGGTCGATGGCCTTATCGGGGAGGAACCGGCCGGTGACGTAGCGGTTGGAGAGGATGGCGGCGGCGACCAGCGCGGCGTCCTGGATCCGAACGCCGTGGTGGACCTCGTAGCGTTCCTTGAGTCCGCGAAGGATGGCGATGGTGTCCTCGACCGATGGCTCGCCGACCAGCACCGGCTGGAAGCGCCGTTCAAGAGCGGCGTCCTTCTCGATGTGCCTCCGGTATTCGTCGAGGGTCGTCGCCCCGATGGCCCGCAGCTCGCCCCTGGCCAGCATCGGCTTCAGCATGTTGCCGGCGTCGACGGCGCCTTCGGCGGCGCCCGCCCCTACGACGGTGTGCAGCTCGTCGATGAACGTGATGATCTCGCCGGCGCTCTCGGCGATCTCTCGCAGGACGGCCTTGAACCGCTCCTCGAACTCGCCGCGGTACTTCGAGCCGGCGACCAGGGCCCCGATGTCCAGGGCGATCACCCGCTTGTTCTTCAGCCCCTCGGGCACGTCCCCGGCGACGATCCGCTGGGCCAATCCCTCGACGATGGCCGTCTTGCCCACCCCGGGCTCGCCGATCAGGACGGGATTGTTCTTGGTCCTGCGCGACAGGACCTGGATGACACGGCGGATCTCGTCGTCCCGCCCGATGACGGGATCGACCTTCCCTCGTCTCGCCAGATCCGTGAGGTCACGTCCGTAGCGCTCGAGGGCCTGGTACTTCTCCTCCGGGCTTTGGTCGGTCACCCGCTGCCGGCCTCGGATCTCCACCAGCGAGGCCAGCACCTGGTCGCGGGTCACGCCGGAGTCCTTCAGGAGCCGGGCCACGTCCGTTGCCCCTTCGAGCAGGGCCAGGAACAGGTGCTCGGTGGAGACGTACTCGTCGGTCAGCGCCGTGGCCTCGGTGAAGGCGCGCTCCAGGATGTGACGGGTCGCGGCGGACAGATAGGGCTCCTCCCCGGTCGACCCGTAGACCTTCGGGATGCGGTCCAGCAACTCCTCGGCCCGGTCCCGGAGGACGCGCGGTGACTGTCCGAGCTTCTGCAGCAGCGGATACACCACTCCCTCGGGGTCGGAGAGGAGGGCGAACAGGAAGTGGGCCGGCTCCACCTGCTGGTGGTTCCGGTCCCGAGCCAGCTGTTGCGCCGCTTGGAACGCTTCCTGTGACTTGAGGGTCAGTTTGTTCAGGTCCATGACTCAGGTTCCATCCTGATCTCTTGGGTTCGGTTCTCGGTCATCTCTTCGATCTCACGTCCTCCTCCGCCCTGGCCCTGATCGGCCCCACCGCGATGGGACCGCGCCGAGCAGGCTCCCGCTTCGCTGGCCGGTCCACCTCGAACAAGGCCTGAAGCTCGCGCACCGCAGAGAGCGGGAGGATCTCGCCGCGCTGACCCCGGAGCCGCTGCACCTCCTCCCGGGCTCGGTCCCTAGCCCGGTCCAGCTCCCGGTCCAGCCGCTCCATCTGCCGTCGCACCCGCTCGAGCTGGTTCTCCATCTCCACGATCATCTTCACGCCGGCCAGGTTGATGCCGAACTCCTGCGTCAGCCGCTGGATCATGCGGAGCCGTTCGATGTCGCGGTCCGAATATCGCCTGGTGTTTCCCGCGGTCCGGGCCGGGGTCAGCAGGCCCTTGCGCTCGTAGATACGAAGGGTCTGCGGGTGCACGCCCGCCAGCTCGGCCGCCACGCTGATGATGTACACCGCGCGGCCCTCGTCGTGCTCTCCCCTGTCCGGTCTTCGCTTCGCCACGAACGTCGTCACCTCCTCCGCGCCGGCCGGGTCATCCTTCGACGCCGAGCTTCTTCCTCGGCGATTCCTTCTGCAGCTCTCGAAGCTTCGCCAGGGCCTCCTTCTCCTCCTTGGACAGCTTCGAGGGAACGTCCACCCGGACGGTCACCAGCAGGTCGCCCGTCCCATCCCTGGGCTTGGGAGCGCCCTTGCCGCGGACGCGGAAGGTCCGTCCGGGCGCGGTGCCGGCGGGGATCCTCAGCTTCACCGAGCCGTTCAGGGTTGGGACCGGGACCTCTGCTCCGAGGGCCAGCTCCGGGAAAGTCACCGGGAGCTCCAGGGTGAGGTCGGCACCCTTCCTGCCGAAGACCTTGTGGGGCGCCACGCGGACCCTCACGTAGAGGTCGCCCGCTTTCGAGCCCGGAGGTCCGGGTTCGCCCCTCCCTGCCAGCCGGATGCGGGCGCCGTCCTTGACCCCCGGAGGGATCTTCACCGAGAACTCTCGCGTCCTCCGGACGCTGCCCGAGCCGCGGCACTTGTGACAGGGCGTCTCCACCACGTGGCCGGAGCCGCCACATCGGGGACAGGGCTTGGAGAACGAGAAGAACCCCTGGTTCTCCGCGACGGTGCCGGTCCCCTGGCACATCGGACAGACATCGATCGTCGTGCCGGGCTCAGCGCCGGTCCCAAGACAGATGTCGCACGGGGCGGGTCCCTGGATCCGCAGGGGAACCGTGGTCCCGGTGATGGCCTCTTCGAGCGACAGCTTCGTCTCGGTCTCCAGATCCGAGCCTCGGGTCTGCTGTCGAGCCCTGCGCCCGCCAGCTCCCCCACGCCCCCTGAACATGCTGAACAGGTCGCCCAAGTCCCCGACGTCGGTGAACCCTCCCCCGCCTCCGTACGGGAAGTCCTCGACCCGCACCCGGCCACCGCCGGGAGCGCCACCGGGGCCTCCGAAGCCTCGGAATCCCGATGTTGCCATCTCGCGAACCTGGTCGTACTGCTTGCGCCTCTCTTGGTCGCCCAGGACCTCGTAGGCCGCGGAGATCTCCTTGAACCGCTCCTCCGCCTCTTTGTTGCCGGCGTTCGCGTCCGGATGGAACTTCTGCGCGAGCTTCCTGTAGGCCTTCTTGACCTCCGGGGCCGAGGCGTTCTTGGCCACTCCAAGAACCTGGTAGTAGTCCTTGTCGAACCACTCGCGGCGGATGTCTCCGTTGGCCACGCCTCGCGCCCTTCGCCGTTACCTGCGAACGACCTTCACGCCTGCCGGCCGGATAACCCTCCCCCGCAGCGTGTAGCCCGGCCGCAGAACGTCTGCCACGACGGGTTCTCCGTCCGGCCCGCCGCCCTGCATCAGCGCTTCGTGTTGGGTGGGATCGAACGGCCTTCCCTCGGCCTCGATACCCTCGAGCCCTTCCGACCGGAGGCTCTCCTTGAGCTTGGCGTACACCAACTCGACCCCGTGCAGGAACCGGTCGAAATCGGGCTTCTGCTCGGCGGCCATGAGGGCCAGGTCGAATTCGTCCAGTACCTCCAGCAGGCGGCGAACGAGGGGTTCGGAGGCCATCTCGACCGCTCGGGTCTGCTCCTTCAGGACGCGCTTGCGGTAGTTGTCGAACTCCGCGGCCAGCCGCTGGAGGTGCTCCCTGAGCTCGGCCGCCTCCTTGCGTGCGGCATCGAGCTCCTCCGCCTGCCCAGGTGCCGGCTCATCGATGCCGACCACCGGCCCCTCGCCGGGAGTGACCGCGGGCCTGCGATGCGTGTCCTCGGACTCACCCTCGGCACGGACCCGCCGCTTGTCGGTGACCTTCACCCGGGGGCGACCCTGGTGAGCCTCGTGCCCGGCTCCCTCGGGGCCCCGTTCGTCGTCTCGTTCGTGTTCGTCGCCGGGTGTCACTTACGACGCACCCCCTTCGTCCACGATCTCGCCCTCGACCACGTCGCCCTCGCCCTCCGCGGAGGACGGTTCGCCCGAGCCGGCCGATGGGTTGCCTCCGCCCGCTGCTGTCTGGGCCTCGCTCTGCGCAGCTTGCTGCTGCGAGTACATGGCCTGGCCGATCCGCTGGAAGGCTTCCATCAGCGCGTCGGTGGTCGACTTGATGCGCTCGACGTCGTCGCCCTTGAGCGCCTCCTTGACCTCTTCGTTCGCCTTGGTGACGGCCTCGCGCTCCTCGGCCGGCACCTTGTCGCCGTAGTCCTGCAGGGCCTTGTCCACCTCGTAGGTCAGGCTGTCCGCGCGGTTGCGGGCCTCGGCCGCCTCGCGGCGCGAGTGGTCCTCCGCCGCGAACTTCTCGGCGTCCTTCATCATCCGGTCGATGTCGTCCTTCGACAGGGCCGTGCCACCGGTGATGGTCATCTGCTGCTCCTTGCCGGTGGCCAGGTCCTTGGCCGACACGTTGACGATCCCGTTGGCGTCGATGTCGAAGGCCACCTCGATCTGCGGCATCCCCCGCGGGGCGGGCGGGATGCCCATGAGGTGGAACTTGCCGAGCGAGCGAACGCCCGGCGAGTACACCGTCTCGGCCTCACCCTGCAGGACGTGGATCTCCACCGTGGTCTGGTTGTCGTCGGCGGTGGTGAAGATCTCGCTCCGCCGTGTGGGGATGGTGGTGTTGCGCTCGATGAGCTTCGTGAAGATGCCGCCCTTCGTCTCCACCCCCAGCGACAGCGGGGTCACGTCCAGGAGCAGGATGTCCTTGACGTCACCCTTCAGCACGCCGGCCTGGATCGCGGCGCCGACGGCCACGACCTCGTCGGGGTTGACCCCCTTGTGCGGCTCCTTGCCGCCGGTCAGCTTCCGGACCAGACCCTGGATCATGGGCATGCGGGTCGAACCGCCCACCAGGATGACGTGGTCGATGGCGCTGGGATCCTTCCCCCAGTCCTTGATGGCCTGCTGGAAGGGGCCGGTGCACGCCTCGACCAGGTCCTCCGTCATCCGCTCGAACTCGCCTCTGCTGAGCTTCTGCTCGAGGTGAAGCGGGCCCTCCGCCGTGGCCGTGATGAACGGTAGGTTGATGGTGGTCTCCATCACCTGGGACAGCTCGATCTTGGCCTTCTCGGCGGCTTCCTTGAGCCGCTGCATGGCCATGTTGTCCTTCTCGAGGTCGACGCCGTGCTCGTGGCGGAAGCCGGACACCAGCCAGTCGATGATGGCC
>JBKPGU010000142.1:0-8101 GCA_046729535.1 Actinomycetota bacterium | reverse complement strand
GAGCTCAGCTGATCACGGAGAACGGGGCGGTGATCGGTCAGGGGGTCGGGGTCCATCAGACGGCCCTGTACGACTTCATCGCCACGATGTGCTTGGTGATCCTCCTGCTCTGGCTGAACCGGGTCCCGCGCCGGATGGGGATCATCACGCTGACGTTCGGCCTGTGGTACGGGACCGGCCGCATCATCACGGACTTCCTTCGGGTCGAGAACCGTTTCTTCGGCCTGACCGGCAGCCAGTGGACCAGCATCGTGGTGGTCGCGGTGTGCGCTTTCATGCTGGTCCGGTTCGCCCGACATCCCGACCGACCCGGCGAGGGAATCGCCAAGGAGGGACCGGCCGGCGACGACCGGGAACGGGCTCCATCCGCCGAACCCAGATCCCCCGCCGACTGATAGGGCATCAGGGCTGAATGGCCCGTCGATCGAACGGCTGACTGAGTGAGCTTCGACCCGCAGGCCCAGTCCGCTCGAGGCCTTTGGTCGGCTCCTGCTGGAGCGACCCGCGTAAGCACCCGCGCCGCCTTCATTCACCTCGAGCACCAGCGACGCATTTCTAGCTAGTTTCTGCGACCCCGTGGGGCAAGCCGAGCCCCCCTCCACCAGCACGCGGGGAACCGTGTCGCGCTTGGGTGCGTAGTTGGAGTGGAATTCGACTCCATGGGGGGCCGTCCACTGGAGGAAGAGGATCTCGTCGACCGGGCGAGGCGCGGTGACGTCGGCGCATACGAGGAGCTCGTGCGGAAGTACCAGGACCTGGCGGTGCGGACCGCCTACGTCATCGCAGGAGGCGCCGACGCCCACGACGCTGCCCAGGAGGCGTTCGTGAAGGCATATCGCGCGCTGGGCAGGTTCCGGGCAGGCGCCTCCTTCCGGCCCTGGCTGCTGCGGATCGTGGCCAACGAGGCCATCAACCGCCGCCGGGCCGGGCGCCGCCAGATGAACCTGGCACTCAGGGCCGCGGAGAGCCGTCCCGGAGGGGATGCGGCCCCATCTCCCGAAGGGGCGGCTCTCGAGCGGGAGCAGAGAGAGGAGCTGGTGAAGGCGATGAGCAGGCTGAAGCCGGAAGACCGGCTCGTCATCGCCTACCGGTACTGGTTCGACCTTTCGGAACAGGAGATGGCCCAATCGCTGGGTGTGGCCCGAGGAACGGTGAAGTCTCGTCTCTCGCGGGCCGTCGGCAGGTTGCGGGAGATCCTGGCCGAACGGGCTCAGCAACCGCTGGCGGCGGAAGGAGCGCCCGATGGCTAGCTCCTGGTCGTTCGTGTCGGACCCCGAGCTGGAGGCCGCCGTGCGCGACCTGGGCACTCGCCTGGACTTCCCGCCGTCCCAGCAGGTGGCGTTCGTGGTTCGGCAGCGGCTGGAGCGGGCGAAGGCCCAGGCCCCGCGCCGGGCGGTGTGGGCACGGGTCGCCCTGGGCGGCGTCCTCCGGCCCGTGATGGTCCCCGCGTGGCGACGGGTGGCTGTGGCCATGCTGGTCCTGGTGGCGTTCTTCTCGGGTGCCCTCACATTCTCGCCATCCGCCCGGAGAGCGGTCGCCGGCTGGCTCGGCTTGCGTGGGATCGAGATCGAGGTGACACCGTCGCTGTCGCCGTTCCCCACCCCGCTCGGCAGGAACCTGGTGCTGGGGCCTACGGTCTCGCTGGCCGAAGCCCAGGCCAGCGTTCCGTTCGACATCCTCATCCCCACGGCCGAGGGGTTCACCACGCCGGACGAGATCGACCTGATCAAGACGTTCGCCACCGGACAGGTGAGCTTCATCTACCGGGCCCGGCCGGGGCTCCCCGCCGCCACGCAGACCGGAGTGGGCCTGATCCTGACCCAGTTCGAGGCCGAACCCGAGATCTCGTTCATCGAGAAGAAACTGATCCCGTCCGGGACGACCGTCGATTCGGTGCGCGTGAACGGGGAGCCCGGGTTCTGGTTCGAGGGCGAAGCCCACGAGCTCTACTACGTCGGAAAAGACGGTCTGCCCATCCGCGATACCCAGCGCCTCGCCGGGAACGTCCTGATCTGGCAGCACGGCTCAGTGACCCTTCGCCTCGAAGCCGAGATTTCCAAGGCTCAAGCCCTGGCCATCGCCGAGTCGGTGGCGTGATGAAGGAGGTCCTCTCGTGAACGGATGGCTGATCCGCAGCATCGTCGTGCTGGCGATGGCTTCGCCGCTGGCCGTTGCCCTGTCGCCAGTGACGGCCGTGGCCGGCGGGGGGGCTGCCACGGCGCGCCGATGACCGACACCAGCACCGATCGGGTGTACATGGCCGAGAACTGCTTCACGCCCACCGTCGTGCGGATCGACGTCGGCCAGAGCGTCACCTGGACGAACAAGGACGGCAACGCGCATGGAGTCACCGGCGCGAACGGCGCGTGGGGTTCCTACGACGAGATCCGCCAGGGCGCGCAAACCACGGTGCGGTTCACCAGGTCGGGCATCTACCCCTACTTCTGCTTCATCCACAACGGGATGATCGGCGCTGTCGTGGTCGGTGATGCCGGGGCCTCCGTGGGTGGTGGGGGCGGAGTGATGCCCGGCGCTACCGTTGCCCCGTCCCCCGGGACGGCCGCGAACGCATCCCGCGCAGACGTCTCCGTGGCGCAGGGGGAGCGGGGCTGGTCGGTGGCCCGGAAGGCGGCGATCCTCGCCGGGTTCGGTGTGCTGGTGGTCGTGGCGGCGGTCTCGATCGTGTTGCTCGTTCGCGTTCGAACCGCGGCTCGGGACCCAGGGGCCGAACAAAAAGAGGGCCTGTCCTTATCCTGAAGGGGATGCGAAAGGCCCTCGCCCTTCTGAGCGTCGTCGCTCTCGGGGCAGGGGCCTGTTCCGGGGGCGGGACCGCAGCACCCACCGCGCCCCCCCGAGCGACGGCGTCATCCTCTCCAACGGGCTCCACCCACACCACCTCGGCTTCGCCGACCAAGGTGCCGAACCTGGCCGGGGTTCGGATCCGGGTGGTCCCGTTCGTGAACCTGGAGCAGCCCATCGCCATGGCCACGCGACGGGGAGACGACGCCCTCTACGTCGCGGAGAAGACAGGGCGGGTCCGGGTGGTTCGCGGTGGCCAGGTGTCCGATCCCATCGTCGACCTCTCCAACCAGGTCTCTGACGGGTTCGAACAGGGCCTCCTCGGGTTGGCGATCTCACCCGACGGCCGGTTCATGTACGTCAACTACACGAACCTCGACGGCAACACGGTCGTCGCGGAGTTCGCCATGATCGACAACGGCGTCGATCCCGGAAGCCGGCGCGATGTGCTGTCCATCCAGCAGGTCGCGTCCAACCACAACGGCGGGAACCTCGTCTTCGGGCCGGACGGCTACCTGTACATCGGGATGGGCGACGGGGGAGGGGGAGGCAGCCCGAACAGCCAGATGCTGAACCAGCCGCTTGGAAAGATGCTGCGGATCGATCCTCGCCCCTCCGAGGGCAGGCCGTACGCCGTCCCGAAGGACAACCCCTTCGTGGGGCGCGGTGGCGCGCGCCCCGAGATCTGGGACTTCGGTCTGCGCAACCCCTGGCGGTACTCGTTCGACAGGCAGACTGGGGACCTGTGGATAGGCGACGTGGGGTCTGGCCTTTTCGAGGAGATCGATTTCGAGCCGGCTGGCTCGAGGGGCGGACGGAACTACGGCTGGGACCAGGTCGAGGGCACGCAGGTGGTCGGTACCGCTCCGAAGGGCGCGGTGTCCCCGGTCTACGAACACCGCACCGGTGATGTGGGGCGTGCGATCGTCGGCGGATACGTCTACCGAGGAAGGGCCATCCCCGAGCTGGTGGGCGTCTACCTGTTCGCGGATTTCTACGACCCTCGGATCATGGGCCTGGTCGAGCGGAACGGGAAGGTCGTTCAGAACCGTGCGCTGGGACCCGAGGTCGAGGGCATCATGTCGTTCGGGGAGGACAACGAGGGCGAGCTGTATGTGCTGTCGTACGAAGGGACGGTCTACCGGATCGTCTCGCCCTGAGCCCTCCGATCCTTCCGATCCTTCCGAGTTAGAACGACCGGGCGCCGTCCTAGTGGGCGTGGCCCTCGTGACCGTTGTGGCCGTGGCCGGCGTGGGCGTCCGCCGGACCGGCACCCGGCCCCACGGCGAGTCCCAGCGGCTTGCGGACCATGGTCTTCGTCTCCTTCGCCAACCGCTGCGCTGCTTGCCGGAGCACCTGGGAGGCTTCCGAGTCCGGATCGGTCACCAGGATCGGGGTCCCCGTGTCGCCACCCTCGCGGAGGGCCGGCACCAACGGCACCCGTCCCAGGAGTGGAACGCCCAGCGTCTCGGCCGCCTCCTGGCCACCCCCTTCGCCGAAGATCGAGGTGCGCTCACCGCAGTGCCGGCACACGAAGTACGACATGTTCTCGATGACCCCCACGACCTTGAGTCGCGTCTGCACGGCCATCTTCCCGGCCCGCTCGGCGACCTTTCGGGCGGCCTCCTGCGGCGTGGTCACCACCAGCATGTTCGCCCCGGGAAGGAAGCTGGCCATGGAGATGGACACGTCGCCGGTTCCCGGAGGAAGGTCGGCCAGGAGGAAGTCGAGGTCGCCCCAGTAGACATCGCCCAGGAACTGCTGGACGGCCTTGTGCAACATCGGCCCCCGCCAGATCACCGGGGTCTCCTCGGGGACGAAGAACCCCATGGAGATGATCTTCACGCCGTGGGACTCCAGCGGCATGATCATGTTGTTGAAGGCGACGGGCTGCCCGGAGACGCCCATCATCCGGGGGATCGAGAACCCCCATACGTCCACGTCGACGATGCCCACTCGGTAGCCCTCGGCGGCGAGCGCCACGGCCAGGTTGGCGGTCACGCTCGACTTGCCGACCCCGCCCTTGCCGGAGGCCACGGCGATGACCGTGGTTTTCGTGTTGGTGAAGAACGTCGGCTGCTGTGGTTGGCCCCCACGGAGCTGGGTGACCAGGTTCTGCCGCTGGTCGGCGCTCATCTCGCCCAGGAGGACCTGGACGCGCTGCCCCGGGTCCAGGATGGGGGTGAGCGCCGCGGTGACGTCGTCGTTGATGCGGTCCTTGAGGGGACAGCCGGCGATGGTCAGGAGCACGTGGACCTTGACCACGCCGTTCTCGACCTCGATGTCCTGCAGCATCCCGACGTCCTCGATCGGCTTGCCGATCTCCGGGTCGAGGACGTTCCGCAGCGCTTCTCTGACCTGTTCCTTGGTGGGCATCAGTGGCTCCCGAGCGATTATCCTGATTAGGACGGTGCTTACCTCAATAATACGGTGGTCCGTGGTGGGCGTCGACAGTCGTTCGGTTGGAGGACCGAGCCGTGTCTGAGACCAAAGCCCCCGAGGTGCACAAGGCCCTCGCGGATGACACACGATACCGCCTCTATCGCTACATCGGCCTGGCGGCCCGTCCGGTGTCGGTTCGGGAGATGTCTCGCCGCTTATCGCTGCATCCGAACACCCTCCGCCCGCACCTTCGCCGTCTGGAGGAGGCGGGCCTCGTCTCCCGGGAGCTTCGAAAGACGGCCAGCGTGGGCCGTCCGCAAACGCTCTACTCCGCGCGGGAGCTGGATTCGGCCGGGGAGCAGGACTACCGGCTCCTGGCGGAGATGCTGACGGGTCTGGTGAAGGGAAAGCGGGCGCTGGCCCAGGCCCAGGAGCTGGCGGGCCAGTGGGGGGCATACCTGCTGGCCGAGGTTGGCCCCGGGCCGAAGCCCGGCTCCGAGGCGCCCGCCAGACGCAACCTCGCGATTCTCCGTGACGCCATGGCCCGGGCAGGGTTCGAACCCAGGTTCCGCCGGACTCAGGGGGCCGCCATCGAGATCACGCTGCGGGACTGCCCCTTCCGGGACCTGGCCGAGGACCATCGCGAGCTGGCCTGCACCCTTCACCGAGGCCTGGTCGAAGGGATGGTCGGCAGCCTCAAACCGCCCATGGCGGTGAAGGAGTTCCACCCCTTCGCCGAGCGCGGCATCTGCCGGGTTCGGACCGGTTGACCGGTCGGCGCGCTATTCGAAGCGGATCGACTCGATAATCTTCTGGATCTCCTGCTCGAGACGGAGGCTGGCTTGCTCGGCGTCCTGGGAGGTGATCTCGCCCACGCTCACGGCATACTGGATCTCGGAGGGGCTTGTCTCGGCTTCGAGGAAGAGAAGCTTCCCCTTCACATCGACGATCCACACCCTGATCCTGTCGCCGGCATTCGACTCGAGCCAGCACGCACCCTGACACTCGCCGTGAGGCTACGTGAAAAAGAATCCCGGGTCGCAACCGCGGTCCTCGTGAACGGTGAGCACCACGTGCTTCGCCGGCCGTCCGCCCAGGGTGACGTTCGAAGGCCCGGTGACGAGCTCGGTCCCGGGTGTCGACGCCACGGCGTCCGCCAGATCGGCGGCGGCCGCGCCAGCGGGCGGGATGAGCAGCTTCGCGCACGGATCGGCTTGGCTGCTGTTGGGGAAGCTGGTCCAGAAGATGATGGCCTCTGCACCCTGTGGCCCGACGATGGACTTGTTGAGGGAAAAATCCCGAGGCCAGGCTCGGGCATCCGAACCGGGGCTGCTTTCCCAGTAAGCCGGGGGCACCCTGAACGAGAACGGAACGCCATCGACGACCCGCGGGAGCCGGCCGTCCGAAGGACCCTCCTTCGGCGTGACGGTCGGCGTCGGGGACTGGCCGGGGCGACCCGTGAGGCCGACCCCCGTGGGCGCGGCAGGCCGGACGGAGCGCGAATCGCCCGAGCGAACGACAAAGATCGCAACCACCGCGGCCACCGCGGCGAGGGCCGCGACAAGGGCGAAGGCCCCGATCGTGCGCTTGCGCTCCTGCTTGCGCCGGTGATCATGCTGTCGGTCGACGAACCCAGGCTCTGGCCGAACCTTCTGCGTGGCCATGCGGAACACCTCCTTCACCTCAGGCATCGAAAGCTCCTTCCGTCGCCTTCAGGGCCCTCCGACCCTGGGCCGCCAGGTTTCGGACCGTCGAGGGCCGAATGCGCAGGATGCGTGCCGCCTGCTCGGATCGGTACCCCAGCAGGTCGACGAGCAGGGGGGCGGCCCGCTGTCGAGGGCGTGATGGCCATGAGGAGGCGGCGCACCTCGGCGCGCATCTCCGCCTCGGCGAACTCGTCGCGCCTGTCGATGGTGGGAATGTGCCGCCGAGATCCTCCGCGTCCTCCCGGCTCCCCGTGACGAAGTAGAGCGCCCTGTAGAGGCGTTCGTGTTCGTCCTCCATGAACGCGTTGAAACGGGCCCGGGCGTCGAGGCGCTCGACCGCGGATAGCACGAACTCCCTTTCTGCTCGCACGCCCGTTGGATGCACGAGCGCCCGGTTCTGTCTAGGGGCCTAGGGCCGGCGCTAGCCCCTCGCCGAGCCCCCCTCGCTCGCGCCGTCGCCGCCGCTGAACGCCTTGGTGGCCTGACCGGTGACGGCCGTCAGCAGGTTGGCCAGCTCCATTGGAACGACGAACTTCGTCGAGGGTGAAGAGCCGATCTGCTTGAGGGCTTCGAGGTACTGCAGGCTCATCGTGTTCGCATCGACCCCTCGGGCCACCTCGAAGATCCTCGACAGAGCCAGCGAGAACCCCTCGGCGTTCAGGATGGCGGCCTGGCGGTTCCCTTCGGCGTTCAGGATGGCGGCCTGCTTGCTGCCTTCCGCTTGCAGGATGGCGGACTGCTTCTCGCCTTCGGCCACGGTGATGGCCGCGGACTTCGTGCCCTCGGCCTCGGTGACCACCGCCCGCCGGGTCCGCTCGGCCGACATCTGCCGGGTCATGGCCTCCTGCACCGCGGGCGGCGGGATGATCTCCCGAACCTCGACGTTCGTGACCTTCACACCCCATCGCTCCGTGACCTCGTCGAGCTTGGTCCGGAGGATCTCGTTCATCTGCTCGCGCTTGGCCAGCACGTCGTCCAGGGCCATGTCGCCGACCACCGAGCGAAGCGTGGTCGCGGCGATGTTTCGAGCCGCGCCCACGAAGTCCTGAACGGCCAGCACGGACTGCGTCGCGTCGACCACCTTCGTGAACACGATGAAGTCGATGGAGATCGACGCGTTGTCCTCGGTGATCGCCGTCTGGCTGGGAATCTCGAGGTACAGCTCGCGCAGGTCGACCCAGACGACCCGGTCCACCAGCGGAATGATGAGCACC
>JBKPGU010000141.1:0-2132 GCA_046729535.1 Actinomycetota bacterium | reverse complement strand
GCCTATACCTACCGTTCTACAACGCACTGGGTCAGCTCCGCCGGGGGGGGGTGCGACGCCACGGCGCCGCGGGCCACCGCCGCCGGCCGGCCGGCCTGGCAGGTGGTCACCCCTTGGGAGGGCTCCGCGGCCGAACAGGCCAAGGCCATCCTCCGAAAGGATGTCTCGCTGGTGTCGGCCTTCCACACGGTGTCGGCCGAGGCCCTACAGGACCTGGAACATCCGATGGAAGGCGACGTCCTGGTGTGCGGCGCCGACGCCGAAGCGAAGGCCGCCATCGGTGGTCTGGTCGATCGGATCCCGGACCTTCGATGGGTGGACGCCGGAGTTCTGTCCATGGCCAGGATCCTCGAGCGCCTGACGGCCGTCCTGGTCAGCGTGAACCGCAACTACGGGATCAAGGAAGCGGGCTTCCGGCTGACCGGAAGCGACGCCTGGGGTGTTACTCCGAGAGCCGGTAGCTGAGGTCAGCCTCCACGTCCATCACGTCCATCTGGGCCTTCTGAAGCTTGCCCGAGTAGTCCCAGTTCATCGCCTGCCACCTCGTGAACTGGTCCAGCACCCAGATGCCGGCTTGCCTCGAGCCGTTGCCCGACTTCCCGTTGCCGCCGAACGGTAGGTGGGCCTCCGCCCCCGAGGTCGAGTTGTTCACCGAGACCATGCCGGCGCTGATGCGCTCCCGGAACCGGAACACGTTGAGCGGCGTGTTCGTGTAGATCGACGAGGACAGACCGTACCCGTGGCCGTTGGCCAGGGCCATGGCCTCGTCGAACGTCTCGAACAACGCCACCCCGACGATCGGTCCGAACGTCTCCATCTTGTACAGGTCGTCGTCCATGGTGACCCCGTCGACGATCGTGGGGTGGTAGTAGAGACCGGCATCCGGGTCGCCGACGAATCCCTCCCTCGGGTTGTCCGATGTGATCCGGCCGGTTCCGGTGGACCCGAGCACCGTGTGATGGCCCTGCGCGAGGTCCAGCCATCCTTCGAACCGCTGGCAGAACCGGGCGCTGATCATGGGGCCGTAGAGAACGTCCTCCATCGGGTCGCCGATGGCGGCGCGTTCGACCGCGGATGAGAACCGGGCCAGGAACTCGTCGTGGACGGACGCGTGGACGATGACCGTCCCAAGCGAGGTGCACCGCTGGCCGGCTGTGCCGAACCCGCTGAACAGAGCGCCTTCCACCGCGAGATCGAGGTCGGCGTCGGGCATGACCACCAGCGGGTTCTTGCCCCCCAGTTCCAGCGTCGCGGACTGCCGGTACCGACCGCACAGCTCGCCGATCCGGCTCCCGATCTCGCTCGAGCCGGTGAAGCCAACCTTATCCACCAGGCCCTCCCGGACGGCGATCTCCAACCCGGCGAACGTGGTGGGGCCGTCTGCCAGAACCAGGTTCATCACGCCGTCCGGGAGCCCGCCGTGGAGGAGGAGCTGGGTGAAGGCCTCGCCGGTCCGCGGCGCGTACTCGGCCGGCTTCCACACCACCGCGTTGCCGCACACCAGGGCCGGGATGATGTACCAGGAGGGGACGGCGACGGGGAAATTCCCCGCGGTGACGATGGCGGCCACGCCGACCGGCATCCGGAACGTGAAAAGTTGCTTGTCCGGCATCTCGCTCGGGACCGTCTGGCCGTACAGCCGACGCCCTTCGCTGAGGAAGAAGTTGCAGGTGTCGATGACTTCCTGCACCTCGCCCAGCGACTCGCGGTAGGGCTTGCCGATCTCCCGGGTGATGAGCCGGGACAGACCCTCCCTGTTCTCCTCGACCAGCCGTCCGATCTGCTGCACGGCACGGCCCCGGACCGGGGCGGGCACGGCTGCCCACGCGCGCTGCGCCTCGCGGGCGGCCCGGCACGCCTCCGCGAAGGTGTGTTCGTCCCCCAGGAGCGCCTCGGCCACCACCTCGTCCGTCCGGGCTGGGTTGGTGGCAGTCAGGGTCCCGCCGGGTGCATCGGTCCGTGCCGTACCTCGGATGATGGAACCGACGGTCGTGGTCATGTCCTTCGAACCTCCCCGCGCTCGCTCATTCGATGACGGCGATGGCCTGGCCGGTCTCGACCACCTCGCCCTTTGCCACGGCCAGCTTCGTCACCGTCCCGTCGATGGTGGCCGTGACGTGGTTCTCCATCTT
>JBKPGU010000140.1:0-8748 GCA_046729535.1 Actinomycetota bacterium | reverse complement strand
CAATTCGTGTTCGGCATGCTCCTGGTTGGGCCGAAGGATGACCACGGGTGGTCCCAGGCCCACTACGAGGCCGGGAAGTATCTCGAGCAGAAGCTCGGCGCGAAGATGATCTTCCTGGACAAGGTGAACTCCGCCGACCGGCCTTCCACGAAGGCCGAGGACGTGGTCAGCGACATGATCGGCCAGGGAGCGCAGCTCGTCTTCGCCACGTCCGACGACTTCAAGGACGCCATCCTTGCGGCGGCGGCGGAGCACCCGGACGTCCCGATGGTCTGGTCGTCGGGGGACAGCGCCTGGGCTGAGGGCAAGGACTACCAGGCCGACCTCAAGAATCTGGCCAACTACTTCATGAAGGCCGAGTACACGCTCCAGATCGCGGGGTGTGCGGCGGCCCTCAGCACCCAGACGGGGAAGCTCGGCATCGTCGGGCCGCTGATCAACGACGAGACACGGCGGTTCGTCAACGCGACCTACCTCGGGGCACGGTATTGCTGGGAAAACTACCGTCACCAGGACCCCTCGAAGCTGGGCTTTACCGTCAAGTGGATCGGTTTCTGGTTCAACATCCCGGGAACCACCCTTGACCCGACCCAGGTCACGAACGATCTCATCGCCTCCGGCGCCGATGTCGTGATGTCGCACATCGACACGACCGAAGCCCTGGTTCGGGCCGGCCAGGTCGCCCAGGCCGGCAAGGAGGTGTGGGCGATGCCCTTCGACTACCGGCAGGCCTGCGATCAGGCGCCCGAAGTGTGCCTCGGGGTGCCCTACCTCAACTGGGGGCCGGGCTACCTGAAGATCGCCCAGTCGGTCATCGATGGGACGTTCAAGGCCCAGTTCACCTGGGACGCGCCGGACTGGAGCGACATCAACAACTCGGAGACGTCCTCGTCGGGCTACCTCAATGGACCGGCGCTCTCCTCGGAGAACGCGTCCATGCTGGACGAGTTCATCAAGGGCCTGGGAGACAAAAGCATCGACCTGTACACGGGTCCACTCAACTGGCAGGACGGGACGACGTACCTCTCGGATGGCCAGAAAGCGGCCGACCAGGACATCTGGTACGAACCGCAGTTGCTGCAGGGAGTCTCCGGCGCCAGCTCGTCGTAGGCGAGCGGTACCGGATCGTCTGCCGAACGGAGGGAGGGAAGGAGCAGCGTGCTCCTTCCCTCATCGAGGCTGAGAGACTCAACCGGAAGGCCCGGACGGGGGGACGTTGGAGCTCGAGCTTCGGGACATCCAGAAGTCGTTCGGTGAGATCCGCGCCAACGACGGCGTGACCTTGACCCTGGAAGCCGGTGCCATTCACGGCCTCCTCGGAGAGAATGGCGCGGGCAAGTCCACGCTGATGAAGATCCTCTCGGGCTACATCAGGGCCGACTCCGGCGGGATCCTTCGGAATGGGACCGCCCTTCGCCTCACCTCCCCCCGCGACGCCTTGGCCGCGGGCATCGGGATGCTTCACCAGGACCCGCTGGTCTTCCTTCCGTTCTCGGTCGTTGACAACTTCCTGCTCGGCACCCCCGGCGGCCCGCGCGTGGACCGAGGGGCCGGGGTTCGCGAGCTCGCCCGGATCCGCGACAAGTTCGGGTTCTCTCTGGACCCCGACACGTCAGCCCGGAGCCTGACCGTCGGCGAGCGCCAGCAGCTGGAGATCGCGCGGCTCCTGAGCCTCGGTGCGAACGTCCTCATCCTCGACGAGCCCACAACCGGCATCTCCGCCGACCAGCGAACGAAGCTCTTCGAGACGCTTCGGGCCCTGGCCGCGGAGGGCATGACCGTGATCTTCGTGTCGCACAAGCTTGAGGAGGTCGAGGAGATCTGCGGCGACGTCGCCGTCATGCGACGAGGCAAGGTTGTGGGAACGACCTCCATGCCGTGCCCGATCGACCAGCTGGTCGAGATGATGTTCGGGAAGGTGCTGGCCCAGCCGGAGCCACCCGCTGTGGAGTTCGGGGATCCCGCGCTGCGCCTCGAGGGCATCACGGTGTCCGAGCGAGGCCTCTCCACTCGTGACCTCACCCTCTCGGTGAGAGGGGGCGAGGTGATCGGCCTTGCCGGTCTGGAGGGAAGCGGGCAGCGAACGCTGCTCCGGGCGTGCGCCGGCCTCCTTCGTTCGGACCAAGGGAAGATCGTGGTCGGGGGCCGCAACCTCACCGGTCGTCCCTACCGGGCCTTCCTCGAAAGCGGGGTCTACTTCATGTCGGCCGGCCGCCTGGAGGAGGGCCTGCTCTCGGGGATGACCGTCGCGGAGCACATCGCACTGACCGAGGGCACCGGCGGGTTCGTCGTGGACTGGGGTAGCGCCACCGAAGAGGCGAAGAGACGGATAGGCCGCTTCTCCATCCGGTGCAGGCCTGGGACCAAGGCCGACGCGCTGTCGGGAGGGAACCAGCAGCGACTGCTTCTAGCCCTCATGCCCCGAGCCGTGCGTCTCCTGCTGATGGAGCATCCCACGCGGGGGCTCGACATCGAATCGGCGGACTGGGTGTGGACCCAGCTTCTGCAACGCAGGGTGGGCGGCACGGCCATCGTGTTCTCGTCCGCGGACCTGGACGAGCTCCTCCGCTACAGCGATCGGATCCTCGTCTTCTTCTCCGGGCGGGTCCTGAAGATCCTCGACGCGCGAAGTACCTCCGGCGAGGAGCTCGGCCGGCTGATCGGAGGTAAGGAGTTGGTGTCGTGAACCGCGTCGACGCAGCGGCCGTCGGCCGCCGCTTCCTGGCCCGAACCTCAGCGAGCCTCCTGCCGGTCGCCCTCGCCGTCGGCGTGGTTGTCGGCCTGCTGCTGATCGTGGGGGCGCCCCCATGGCAGGCCTTGCACCTCATCTGGGATGGATCGGTCGGCACCAGCGACAAGATCGGCGACACACTGATGGCGTGGGTTCCCCTGACCCTGGCCGGCGTGGGCCTGGTGGTTACGTTCACGGCCGGCCTCTGGAACATCGGGATCGAGGGACAGATCGTCATGGGCGCCATCGCGGCCACGTGGGTCGGCCGCACGTTCCCTGGAGCGGCCGCCGTCTTGATCGCCGCGATGATCGTGGCAGGCATCGTTGGTGGGGCGTTGTGGGCGCTCCTGGTGGGCGTCCTGAAGACCCGGGGCCGGGTGAACGAGATCTTCGGCGGGCTCGGGTTGGACTTCGTGGCCAGCGGGCTCGCCGTGTACCTCATCATCGGGCCCTGGAAGCGGAAGGGGATCGCATCCACCAGCGGCACGAACCTCCTCAGCCCGGAGGCCAGCCTTCCGGTGTTCGGCCAGACCCGGATGTCCCTGGTAGCCCTGGCGCTTGCTACCGCGGCCGTGGTCCTGGTGTACCTGCTCATGCGTAGCACCCGCTTCGGCCTTCGGCTCCGCGCAGTGGGCCGGAATCCCAGAAGCGCGTACCTCATAGGCATTCCGACTGATCGCTACCTGCTGGGCGCCTTCATCGTGTGCGGCGGCCTGGCGGGCGTGGCGGGCGCGATCCAGGTGGCCGGTGTCTGGCACAAGCTCGTGCCGTCGATCTCGGGCGGCTACGGGTTCCTGGCCATCCTGGTGGCGCTCCTTGCCGGGTTCAGGGCGACGCGGATCGCTCCGATCGCCCTGTTCTTCGCCATCCTCGCCGTGGGTAGCAGTCAGCTCACCCTGTTCCTGAACCTGAATTCGGCCGTGGGAAACGTGCTGCAGGCCGTCATCGTCCTCTTCGTCATCGTCGGAGGAGGGTGGCAGCTTCGGCGTACCACCCGCCGCAAGCGGGGCGTCCCGATCGAGCTCGAAGCTGCGGCCGAGCTTACGGAGGCCGCAACGGCCCAGGTCGCTCCCGTCGAGCAGCCCGTGAGCTCGGAGCCATAGCGGTGGAAGCGACGCTCGCCTCGATCGTGTTCTCCGCCAGTCCACTCGTCTACGCCTCCGTCGGCGAGACCATCGGAGAGAAGGCGGGTGTCGTGAATCTTTCGATGGAGGGCACGATGATGCTGTCGGCACTCACCGGGTTCATCGCGACCCTGTTCAGTCACAGCGTGCTCCTGGGCTTCCTCGCGGCCATGGGCGTCGGTGCCGTCATGGCGGCCATCGTTGCCTTCTCCAGCATCGAGCTGCGTCTGAACCAGATCGCGGTCGGTTTCGTCCTGGCCCTCCTGGGCGTGGCCCTCTCCACGTTCATCGGCGACCACTACACTGGACGACAGGTGAAGTCCGTGCCGCACTTCGCCATCCCCGGCCTGTCGAAGATCCCATTCGTGGGTCCGGTCCTGTTCAACCAGGACCTGATGGTCTACGGCAGCTACCTGGCGACCATCGCGGCGGCCGTGTTCCTGTTCGCCACCCGCAGGGGCCTCGAGCTACAAGGGGTCGGCGAGCGGCCAGAGGCGGCCTTCGCCCGGGGCATCCCGGTGAACCGCCTCCGCTACCTCTACACGATCATCGGGGGCGCTCTTGCCGGAGCGGGCGGGGCGGCCTTCTCCCTCGACGTCATCCTGGGATGGCGGGCCGGGCTCACCCAGAACTTCGGGTGGATCGCTCTGGCCATCGTGATCTTCGGGGGATGGAACCCGATCCGGGCGGCCCTCGGCGCCTATCTGTTCGGGGCGTTACTGCAGCTCGCGCTCAAGCTGCAGCCCGTCGTTCCTCGGGTCTCGCAGGTCCTGCCCTTCATGCCGTTCGTGCTGATGATCTTCATCCTGGTGCTGATCTACCTGCCGGCCTTCCGGCGGGCCGCGGACCGGCACCCGTTGCTGCGCAGGGTGGTGGCCGGGGATCCACCGTCCGCGCTGGGTACGGCGTTCTCGCCTGAGTAGCGCGGGACCGGCCCTCGCGGCAGCGACGAGGCCGGCTTCAGCTCTCGAGCTGGGCTACGAGAGCGTCGATCTCCTGGTCGAACTCTCGCCGCATGGTGGCCCGCTCGTCGTCGGACAGCCACGCCGCGTCCACACCGTTCAGGCAGAACTCCCTGACCTTCTCGGGGCCGTAGTTGAGGGCCGTGCAGAGGTCGACGTACTCCTTGCCGATGTCCGTGTGGAACATCGTGGGGTCGTCGGAGTTCAGCATGATCCGGAGGTCGCCGGCGACCATGTCCTTGATGGGGTGATTGGTCAGGTCCGGCCATCCGTAGACCACCGCGGTGGAGGTCGGGCAACAGGTGAAGTAGATCCCCTGGTCCCGGCACCGGTCCATCACCGCCCGGTCCTCCAGGATGTGATAGCCGTGGTCGATCCGCTCGCACCCCAACACATCCAGGCAGGTCACGATGTTCTGCGGCGGGGCGTCCTCGCTGGCATGGCTTGTCCGGCGGAGACCTCCGTTCCCTGCCCTCTGATAGATCTCGGCGAACTTCTCGGGCGGATCAGGGGCCTCGGCGCCGTCCATCCCCAGGCCGATCAGCTCGTCGGGCCGGTGCTCCAGGACCTCGTCGATCATCTGCCGGGCCATGTCCAGGGAGTCCTGGCGGTAAACGTCGGCGATCAAGCGGCACATCACGCCGAAGTCCTTCTCCGCCTCCTGGATCCCGTCGACCAAACCGTCCACCACGGTGGCGTAGGGGACGCCACGGCGAGTGTGCAGCGTGGGGTTGAAGAACATCTCGCGGTACTTGAGCGTGCCCAGCTTCACCCCGTCCTCGAGCGTCTCGTAAGCGACCCTGGCGAAGTCTTCCCGCTCGAGCAGCGTTGAGGAGACCATGGCGAAGATCTTGAGGAACTCGTAGATCGTGTCGTAGTCGTACAGCTTGTCGACGTCATCGGTGGGCAGCTCGATCCCGTGCTTCTTCGCCTGGTCCGCGAAGGTCGAGGCTCGGACCGTGCCTTCCAGGTGGCAGTGCAGCTCCACCTTGGGCACCCTGCGCAGGAACTCGGTGTAGTCCATGTCAGGCTTCCCTCCTGGGTCGGCGCGGGGATCGACTGCGTAGAGTAACGAATCGCTCAGCTCGGGGTTTGGAGTTCCTCCTGGAGCTCCTCCGCTTCGGTCTGGATGCCGCGCTTGAGGCGGCGCCGCTCCTCGTCGTCCAGCCACGTTGCGTCCGCTCCGGCCAGCGAGATCTCGACCATTTCGGCGAACCCGTACCCACCCGCGGCGGCCAGCGCCGCGTACTCCTTGCCCAGGTCGTCGTCGATCATGGCCGGATCGTCGGTGTTCAGTGTCAGGTGCAAGCCCGCCTCTCGCATGACCGGCCACGGATGCTCCGCCAGGGAGGGGAAGAGGTTCGCGATTTTCACGTTCGAGATGGGGCACACGGTCAGGGGGATGCCCCGATCGGCCAGGGTTCGGGCCACCTCCGCATCGTCCAGGATCGAGATGCCGTGGTCGATACGCTCGGCCCCCAGCTCCTCGACGTCGAACAGGATGGCCGACGGCGGGCTGTTCTCGCCCTGGTGTGCGGTGAGGCGGAGGCCCGCGCTCCCTGCCAGCTTGTAAGCGGGAAGGAACTGCGCCGGGTCCACGCTGAGCTCGGTGGAATCCATCCCCAGGCCGATGACCCGTTCGGCCTTCCCCGCCCGTCGCAGCTCGACCAGCTCCTCGACCATCTGCCTCCCGGCGTCGCCTCCGTAGGCTCTGTCGATATCGGCGATCAGCATGACCCGCGCCCCCGTCTCCTGTTCGGCCGAGGACAGCCCCTCCTGCAGGCCGGCCACGATGTCCTCCAGGCGCTGTCCCATCGCCAGGTGCCGGGCAGGCGTGAAACACGACTCCCGGTAGACCAAGCCGTGGGCCGTGCCGTCGACCACCGACTCGTTCGCCAGCCGGGCCCAGTCGTCCCGGTCGCCCAGGCACTCCTGCACCAGCCAAAAGATCGCCAGGAACTCGTTGAGGTTCCCGTACCGATAGAGATCGACCGGGTCATCCACGGGCAGCGTCCGTCCGTTCTTTGCTGCCAGCTCCGCGACCGTTTGTGGCCGCATCGTCCCTTCCACGTGGCAATGCAGCTCGACCTTGGGCAGCCGATCCAGGGCTTCTTCGAGATCTACGGGAATGCCCCCCTCCTCCTTCCCTCGGATGCCCGGCGACCCTCGTCACCGCTGCGAGCGGATGCAATTATTCACGAATGCACCCCGAACCCCCTGTCGAGAGCTTCCTGGACCGAGGGCGGGAGGCGTTGGCTCTGGCCGACTGGGAGGCCGCCCGAGGGGCCTTCGAGGAGAGCCTGAAGTATCACTCGTCTCCCGAGACGCTCGAGGGGCTCGCCACGGCGCTGTGGTGGCTGGCGGATTCCCCGGGGGCCATCGCCCGATGGGAGAAGGCATACACAGGCTACCGGGCGGTGGGCGACGACGAGCGCGCCGCCCGCGTCGCGCTGCTCCTGTCGGAGGAGCACGCCGAGGCCCGGGGGAACGAAGCGGCGGCGAATGGCTGGCTGGCCCGGGCCAGAGATTTGCTCAGCGGGGTCCCGACGTCCCCGGCCCAAGGTTGGCTGCGCCTGCGGGAGGCGGTGACCGCGGTCGACCCGGAGGAAAGCCTGAGATGCGCCTGGGAGGCTTTGGAGGCCGGACGAAGGCTCCGAGACCCCGACATCGAGCTTTCGGCCCTCGGCCGGGCTGGCCTGGCGGAGATCGAGCTTGGCCGGTTCGAGGAAGGAGCCACCCTCCTCGAGGAGGCCCTGACCGTCTCGACGTCGGGCGAGCCACACGACCTTCGAACCCTGGGCGACCTGTACTGCACCGCGATGCTGGCCGTAGAGCTCACGCTGGACATGCGCCGGTTCGGCCAGTGGAACGAGCTCCTGCTGTCGTTCTTCCAGCGCTACAACCACCCAGCCGTCCTCACGTTCTGCGGTACGTGCTGCGCGGAGGTCTTGAACGCGGCCGGAAAGTGGGAGGAGGGCGAGCGCTGGCTCGTCGACACGCTCGACAAACTCCAGTCGACCGGCCAACTGGCGAGATGCGTCCACCCGGCGACCAAGCTGGCCTCGCTACGGATCCTCCAGGGTCGCCTGGAAGAGGCCGAGCGCCTGCTGGAAGGCTACGAGGACCTTCCCGAAGCCGTCCAGCCCATGGCAAGGCTGTACATGGCTCGCGGGCAGACGGCGCTCGCCGCCGCCCGCCTGCTCCGTCGGCTGAACGAGGTCGGGCGCGACAACCTGCTCGGGGCGCCGCTCCTGGCAATGCTGGTGGACGTGCAACTCGCCCAAGGCGACTGGGAAGGAGCGGCGGCGACCGCCCAGTCCCTGGCGGAGGTCGGGGTTCGGACCGGACGGGAGCGGGTCCAGGCAGACGCGGAGCTGGCGTTGGGCTCGGCGGCGGCCGCAGGGGGGGAGCCCCAGGCTGCCGGGCATCTGGAGCGGGCCATCGATCTGTTCGCTGGGGTCCGGGTGCCGCTGGGCGGAGCCCGGGCCCACCTCGCCCTCGCCCGGGTCCTGTCGCAGACGGAGCCCGAACGAGCCGTGGAGGAAGCCCGGCAGGCCCTGGCCACGTTTGAACGATTGGGTGCCACGAGGGACGCCGATGCCGCAGCCGGGTTCCTGCGCCAGCTCGGCGTTGGGGGACGAACCGGCCCGAAGCTTCTGGCCGGACTGAGCAAGCGAGAGGTCGAGGTGCTCCGCCTGCTTGGCGAGGGCCTGACCAACGCAGAGATCGCGGCGCGTCTTTACATCAGCACCAAGACCGTGGCGACCCACGTGGCGAACATCTTCTCCAAGCTCCTGCTGCGGAACCGGGCCGAGGCTGCGGCGTACGCCCAGCGCTACCTGACGCAGGACGTGAAATAACCCTCCTTCTTGGGCCCCGAACGAACTTCCAGCCCCGAAATCGGTAATCCTTCCGATCCTCTCCCCGTCCC
>JBKPGU010000139.1:0-7610 GCA_046729535.1 Actinomycetota bacterium | reverse complement strand
TCCCCTGCGGCCTGGCCGACAGGGGCGTGGCCACGCTCACCCAGCTGGCCGGCCGGCGGATAACCGTTCAGGAGATGCAACCGTTCGTGATCCGCCATTTCGAAGGGGTGTTCGGGACGGCGTTCCAGGACGACTCCCTGGAGGCGTGGCCGGAGACGCCTGCGGTCGTCGCCCTGTGAGCCCCGACGGTGACCGGACCCTCGTGCGAACCGTCAACTGGCTCCTGGTGGCGGACTCGGGCAGCGAGCGAGCCGATCTCTGGCAGGACCGCGATGGCTGGGCGATCGAGGGAACCGTCAACGCCTTCGTCGAAGAGCCGATCCGGGTCGCCTACGCGGTCCGGTGCTCCCCCGACTGGGAAACCCGCGCGGTGACCGTGAACGAGACCCGGCAGGACGGCGAACGGCGCTTCGAGCTGGTGGCCGACGACGAACGACGATGGTGGATGGGTGGCCAGCCGGCGCCGGCCCTCGAGGGATGCGTCGACGTGGACCTCGGCGTCACGCCGTCGACGAATACGCTCCCCATCCGTCGGTTGGGGCTGGAGGTTGGCGAGAGCGCTGAGATCGATGCGGCGTGGATCCGCTTCCCGGAGCTCGACGTGGTCCGGGCCTCGCAGCGCTATACGCGGCTGGGCGACCGGCGTTACCTGTATCAGAGCAAGACGTTCCAGGCGGAGCTCGACGTCGACGATCTGGGCCTGGTGGTCACCTACTCCGGGATCTGGGAACGCGATGGAGACGACGGTTCCAACGGGCAGCCTCAAACCGATTGAATCGCTCGTTTTCGCTGACCGGAGCTCTCGAAGGGCCTACTCTTGGGGGTTGAGGGAGCCGGGAGGCCGGGGTGCGAGCGTTCGACGCGTACAAGGATCAGCTGCCGGACATCGATCCGGACGAGACCACAGAGTGGATCGCCGCGCTCGATGACCTGATCGAGACGAACCCCTCCCGAGCGGCCTTCATCCTTCGCCGCATCCTGATCCACGCCCGCAGCCGCAGGATCGGCGTCCCGTCGATGGTCTCCACGCACTACATCAACACCATCCCCCCCGAGGAGGAGCCGTACTTCCCCGGGGACGAGGACATCGAGCGCAGGATCCGGCGCCTGATCCGATGGAACGCCGCGGTGATGGTGTCTCGGGCGAACAAACACTTCGAAGGGATCGGCGGCCACATCTCGACGTACGCCTCCAGCGCAAGCCTGTACGAGGTCGGCTTCAACCACTTCTTCCGGGGGCGGAACGCGCCGGGGGGAGGCGACCAGGTGTACTTCCAGGGGCACGCGGCTCCCGGCATCTACGCGAGGTCGTTCCTGGAGGGCCGGTGGGACGAGCAGAAGATGGAGCGGTTCCGCCAGGAAGCCCTCCTTCCCGGGCTGTCGTCGTATCCGCACCCTCGACTGATGCCCGAGTTCTGGGAGTTCCCCACGGTCTCGATGGGCCTCTCGCCACTGAACGCCATCTATCAGGCCCGATTCAATCGCTACCTCCTCAACCGCGGCATCAAGGACACCAGCAAGCAGCGGGTGTGGGCGTTCCCCGGGGACGGCGAGATGGACGAGCCAGAATCGATGGCCGCGCTCTCCCTGGCCGCGCGGGAGGGCCTGGACAACCTGATCTTCGTGGTCAACTGCAACCTCCAGCGGCTGGACGGGCCGGTCCGGGGCAACGGGAAGATCATCCAGGAGCTCGAGTCGATCTTCCGTGGAGCTGGATGGAACGTCATCAAGGTCATCTGGGGCCGGGAGTGGGACGAGCTCCTGGCTCGCGACACAGACGGGATCCTGGTCCACAAGATGGACAACACCCTGGACGGGGAGTTCCAGATGGCGGCCGTCGAGTCCGGGGCGTGGATCCGCGAGCATTTCTTCGGCCCCGATCCGCGCCTGACGGCCATGGTCGACCACCTCACCGACGAGCAGCTCCAGAGGCTCCGCCGGGGCGGCCATGACTACCGCAAGCTGTACGCGGCCTACGCGACCGCGGTCGAGCTCACCGACACCCCGACGGTGATCCTGGCAAAGACCGTCAAGGGCTGGACCCTTCCGGGCGCGTTCGAGGCGCGCAACGTCACCCACCAGATGAAGAAGCTCACCGTCGACGAGCTGAAGAAGTTCCGGGACCGCCTCGAGCTGCCGATCTCCGACAAGGACCTCGAGGCGGGCGACCCTCCCTACTACACGCCCGGTTCCGACTCGAAGGAGATCCAGTACATGCTGGCCAGGCGCCACGCCCTGGGCGGCTCCGTTCCCGAGCGCCGGGCCAACTACGTGGCCGTCGAGTGGCCGGCGGACAAGGTCTACAACCAGTTCGCGGAAGGCTCGAACCAGGCGGTGTCGACCACGATGGCATTCGTCCGCTTGCTCCGGGACCTGATGCGGGACCCGAAGATCGGCAAGCGCATCGTGCCGATCATCCCCGACGAGGCCCGGACGTTCGGCATGGAATCCCTGTTCCCACAGTTCAAGATCTACGCGGCGCACGGCCAGATGTACGAGCCGGTCGACGCGAAGCTCCTGCTGGCCTACGTCGAAGCGCAAGACGGCCAGATCCTGGAGGAAGGCATCACCGAGGCCGGGTCGATGGCATCGTTTGCCGCGGCCGGGACCTCGTACGCCACCCACAGCGAGCCGATGATCCCGTTCTTCTCGTTCTATTCGATGTTCGGGTTCCAGCGAATCGGTGACCTGATCTGGTCGGCGGGCGATCAGCGTGCCCGGGGGTTCCTGTTGGGGGCCACCCACGGCCGGACCACCTTGAACGGGGAAGGGCTCCAGCACGAGGACGGGCACTCGCTATTGCTCGCCTCGACGAACCCGGCCTGCATGGCCTACGACCCGGCGTTCGCCTACGAGGTCGCCACCATCGTCAGCGATGGGATGCGCAGGATGTACGGCGACGGCGAGGACTGCTTCTATTACCTGACCCTATACAACGAGAACTACACGCAGCCGCCCATGCCCGAGGGCGCCACCGAGGGAATCGTCAAGGGACTTTACCAGTTCAAGGAAGGGCCGAACGGCGAACGCGGGCACAGGGCCCAGATCCTTGCGTCCGGTCCCCTGATCACCCATGCCCTCCGGGCCCAGGAGATCCTGGCCCAGGAGTACGACGTATCCGCCAACGTGTGGAGCGCCACGTCGTACCAGCAGCTCCGAGGCGACGCCCTCGAGTGCGAGCGTTGGAACCGTCTCCATCCCGACAAGCCGACGCGCGAACCGTACGTCGTCCGTACGTTGAGCGGCCAAGAGGGCCCGTTGATCGCCGTCAGCGACTCCATGAAGTCCGTCCCTGACCAGATCGCCCGGTGGGTCCACCAGCCGTATGTCTCGCTCGGGACCGACGGATTCGGCCGATCGGACCCCCGGGACGCGCTCCGGCGGTTCTTCGAGATCGACACCGAGCACATCGTGGTTGCCGTGCTCTCGACCCTGGCCGAGATGGGGGAGGTGAAGCCCGAAGCCGTCTCGGAAGCCATCAAGCGGTTCGCGATCGACACCGAACGCTCATCGCCGTACCGCTGGCAAGCGTAGTACTCGGCGCTCTTCAGATCGGGGGGTTCGATGGATACCAGCACCATCGTCATCGTGGTCCTTCTGGGACTCATCTTCACGCTGATCCCGTTCGTCTTCCGGGCGGGCAGCGAAGGAAGGCTTCGTCGCGGCGCGGGCTGGTACCTCGACGTCTCGGGCGAGCCCCTGGACAGCGGTGTCCGGGAACGCGAACGCCGGTCCGCGATGCTCCCCTCCCGGACCGAAGGCGCACCCACTCGCAACATCGTGCTGTGGATCATCGGGGGTGTGGGAGACCTGGTACTGGCGGGCGTGCTCTGGTCGCGGTCTGCAGGTTGGATCTTCCCCCTCATCGTCACGGGGATCGGGCTGGCGCTCCTCGGGATGGCGGTTGAGGCCTGGCGGGGGAACCGCTATCTCGCCGGAGACTCCGCGGTCCGCGCGGTCGACCTCCTGGAAGGAGCCGATCGAGCAGAGGCGGATGCTTCACGGATGGCTGCCGCCGGAGAGCGGGTCAAGGCTCGTGAGCTCCTGATGCGCGCCGCCGACGATCTGAGGGCCTATGCGCCCGGCTCAGGCCGTCCCGACGAGATACTGAGCCGGGCACGATCCCTCCGAGAGGCTGCCGAACGGCTCTGATCTCCACTCAATAGAGGGCCGCGGCCAGCTTGCGCCGGTATTCGGCCGTCAAAGGATCGTCTTCGCCGAGCACCGCGAACACCTTGATCATCGCGTCGCGCGCTTCCTCGCGGTGCTCGCCCGACTGGATCTCGGCGAGGAAAGCATCGAGCGCTTCCCGGTATCGACCTTCGGCGGCGGCTCGCTGCCCGAGCTGGACGGGTCCATCCCCGTTGGGGCTCGGCTCGGCCCACTCGGACACCTCCAGGGCCGTGAGCAAGCGCTCGGCCTCCGGGTTCGGCCTGAGCGGCTGCAGCAGCTCACGGGCCTCGTCCACGTCGCCTCGCGTGGCTGCCAAGCGACCCCGGCCCACCAGCGCGCCGACGTGATCGGGCTGCCGGTCGAGGGCCTTCCGGTACAGGCGCTCGGCCTCGCCGACCCGCCCTTCCCGTTCGGCCTCCTCGCCTTGGTCCACCAGGTGATCGGCCTCCGAAGGGACAACCCCGTTCAGCCACTGGCGGATGGCCTGCTCGGGGATGGCGCCGATGAACTCGTCCACCAGTTTCCCGTCTCGGAACGCCTTTACCGCGGGGATGCTCTGGATCCTGAACGCGGCCGAGGCCTGAGGGTTAGCGTCGACGTCGAGCTTGGCGAGCAGGAAGTCCCCGCCGGCCTCCCCAGCCAGCCGCTCCAGAACCGGCCCGATCAGGCGGCAGGGCTGGCACCACCCCGCCCAGAAATCGACCACCACCGGCCGGCGCTTGGACTCCTCCAGGACCGCCGTGCCGAAGTCCTGGTCGGTGACCTCGATGACGTTCGAGCTGTGCGTGCTCATGGCTCAAGAGTAACGAACGCTCGCCGGGTCTCGCGTATGCCGGATCACCGAACGAGCGCGGTGATCTCCTCCAGGAGGCGCGTGGTGACCTCCTCCGCTCGCGCACGGCGCTCACGGGCGTCGGTCACCCGTTCGACCGGGATCGGGGACCCGAAGGTCACCTGCACTCGCTTCAGGAGCTGGGGGTACTTGCCTCGCCGCTCCGTTCCGGTGATGCCACACGGCACGATCGGCGCTCCGACCTTGAGGGCCAGCCACGCGGCCCCCTTCAGGAACGGCAGCATTTCGGCCTTCTTGCTCCTGGTTCCCTCGGGATACAACCCCAGAACGTCACCCTTCTCGAGCACGGCGAGCCCAATGTCCATCGCTCGGACGTCGGCGATATCCCGCCGAACCGGGAAACCGCCAAGCGTGTGGAAGAACCACCGCCGCACGGGATCGGCGAACAGCTCCCGTTTGGCCATAAACGTCACCGGGCGCGGGCACGCGATCACCACCAGCGGCACGTCCAGCATGCTTCGATGGTTGGCGGCGATCAAGACGGGCCCGGTAGGCGGGATGTTCTCCTCCCCCACCACCTTCAGCCGGGCCTGCAGCCGGAACCCCCATCCGGCGATGGCCTTGATCGGCTGTTGGAGCCGTCCGATACCAGGGGGGATCCGCGGTCGTTCCGGCATCTTCCTGCGGACTGTAGCGGCAACGTCCGCAACCGTCCGGGTCTGGTCGACATCGCCGTGGACCAGGCGAACCCCGAACCGTTCCTCGATGGCCGCCGTCAGGTCGGCGCAGGCCAGGGAGTCGAACCCGAGCTCGGACAACACCGTCTCGCGGTCTACCTGTTGACCGCTCACCGGCGCGAGCCCCGCGGACAACTCGGCCACCACGCGCTCCAAAGCGGTCTCCTTGTGCGGCGCCGACCCCGTCGCCGAGTCGGCAGTGGCTCGGTCCTCCGGTTGCGGCGATCCCTCCGCCTCCATCACGGCGCTTACTGTAGGGCACGCGTCGCGCCCACAGGACACGCCTGGGGGAGCGAAAAGACCCCGATGCTAAAATCGCCACGTTTCCGGGCTCAGCAGAGGGAGGAAGGACGCGTGGCGACACGGGTGGCGCGGACCAAGGCAAAAGCCGGCAGTCGCCACGAGGCATTGGGCCTCCAGGCGGACGATCTCCTCCAGATGTACCGCACCATGCTCACCGCCCGCCTCTGTGACGACGCCCAGTTCCGGTTGAACCGCCAGGGGAAGGCGCCGTTCGTGGTGCCCGTGTCCGGCCACGAGGGGTGCCAGATCGGCTCGGCCTGGCCTTTCCGGAAGGGCCAAGATGTGTTCGTCCCCTACTACCGGGACATGGGGGTCTGCCTGGTGGCGGGGCTGACCCCACGGGATGTCTTCCTGGGCGTCTTCGGCAAGCGCGACGACCCATCGTCGGGCGGACGTCAGATGCCGGCGCATTGGGGCAGCAGGCGCCTGGGGATCGTCACCGGCTCCTCCCCCATCGCCACCCAGATCCCCCACGCCGCAGGCATCGGCTACGCCATCAAGTACCGAGGGGAAGACGCCGTCGTGGGCTGCTGGTTCGGCGACGGGGCCACCAGCGAAGGAGACTGGCACGAGGGGCTCAACTTCGCCGGGATCCACAAGCTCCCCGTGGTGTGGTTCTGCGAGAACAACAAGTACGCCATCAGCGTCCCCCTCTCCAAGCAGATGGCCGTCGAGAACGTGGCCGACCGGGCTTCGGCTTACGGGTGCGAGGGATCAATCGTCGAGGGGAACGACGTCCTGGCCTGCTACGAGGCAGCCACGAAGGCCATCGAGCGAGCCCGCTCGGGCGCCGGCCCCAGCCTGATCGAATTCAAGACTTACCGCTTCTACCCTCATACCTCTGACGACGACGACCGCACGTATCGCTCACGCGAGGAGGTGGACGAGGCCAAGCGGAACGACTCGCTTACCGTCTTCGCGAGCTACTTGAAGGAGCAGGGGATCGTCGACGACGACGCCCTGGAGCAGATGCGGACCGAGGTCAAGCAAGGCGTCGATGCCGAGGCCGACTCGGCGTGGAACGCGCCCGATCCGTCGCCCGAGAGCACGATGGAGCACGTGTTCGGGAGCGCTCAAGACGCCGACCAGGAGGCAGCCCTGCAGACCACAGGAGGCGAGGCCACGCCGGCCGAACCGCCGGCCGGTGGAGACTCGAACGACCGGCCATGACCGAGAAGAACGTCGTCCAGACCATCCACGACACCCTGTGGGACGCGATGAAGGGCGACGACCGGGTGATGGTGATGGGCGAGGACGTCGGAGCGCGGGGTGGCGTGTTTCGGGCCACGGCGGGGTTCCTGGAGGAGTTCGGTGAGATCCGGGTCCTCGACACACCGCTCGCCGAGTCCTCCATCGTGGGGTGCGCGATCGGCATGGCCATGCACGACCTCCTTCCGGTCGCCGAGATCCAGTTCGCCGACTTCATCCACCCCGCCTTCGACCAGTTGGTCTCCGAGGCCGCCCGCATCAGGTATCGAACAGCTGGCGACTGGAACTGCCCGCTGGTGGTCCGCGCCCCGTACGGCGGCGGCGTGCACGGGGCGCTGTACCACTCGCAGAGCATCGAGGCCTTCTACGGCCACGTGCCCGGGCTGAAGGTGGTG
>JBKPGU010000138.1:0-7251 GCA_046729535.1 Actinomycetota bacterium | reverse complement strand
ATGGTCTTCCAGAAACCGAACCCCTTCCCCAAGACGATCTACGAGAACGTGGCATTCGGCCCGAGGGTTGCGGGATTCAAGGGCAATATGGACGAGCTGGTGGAGCAGTCCCTCTCCAAAGCGGCACTCTGGGACGAGGTGAAAGACAAGCTGAAGGCATCGGCCATGGCCCTGTCGGGCGGTCAGCAGCAGCGTCTCTGCATCGCTCGGGCAATCGCCGTGGAGCCGGACGTCATCCTCATGGACGAACCCTGCGCCTCGCTGGACCCCATCGCGACCCTGCGGATCGAGGAGCTGATGGAGGAGCTGGTCTCCGACTACACGATCGTGATCGTCACCCACAACATGCAGCAGGCAGCCCGGGTCAGCGCCCGGACGGCCTTCTTCACGGTTCAGGTAGGGGATGACGGGCAGCGCACGGGCGTGCTCGTCGAATACGACAGCACCGAGAAGATCTTCACCTACCCCGGCGACCGACGGACGGAGGATTACGTGACGGGGAGGTTCGGCTAGGTGCAGACAGCCAGGCGGAAGTTCCACGAGGAGCTCGACGGGCTGGAGGGCGAGCTGCTCAGGCTGGGCGAGCTCGCCGAGTCCGCCGTGGTGAAGGCGATCGACGCCTTGGTTCGCAAGGACGCGACTCTCGCCGATCAGATCGTGGCCGGAGACGACATCGTAGATGCGACGTACGTGGACATCGAGCAGCGCATCCTGGCCCTCCTGGCCACACAGACGCCCGTCGCCTCGGACCTCCGGCTGATCTCGGCGATCATGCACACCAACCTGCACCTGGAGCGGGTCGGCGACATGGCGGTCAACATCTCGAAGATCGCGAAGGCGACCATCGACCTCCCCACCAGCCAAACCGTGTTGAGCCACCTCCAGGAGATGGCCGACATCGCGGCGAGGATGATCCGGACCGCGATGGACGCGTTCGCTCGCCGGGACGCCCGGCTGGCCCACGAGCTGCCGCAGATGGACGACCCGGTGGACCACCTCAACCGAGGCATGTATCGGGAAGTCGTGGCCCTTGCCGGGGACCCCCGCGAGCTGGAATGGGGAGTGCAGATGCACATGGTCGCCCGGCAGCTGGAGAGGGTCGGCGACAACGCCGTCGACATCGGCGAGCAGGTGGCCTTCCTGCTGACCGGGGAGTTCCGTGAGTTCACCGACGCCTCCCATCCCGACGAGCTCACCTGAGGCGCCCCACGTCCTCGTCGTTGAGGACGAACGCCCACTGGCCGAAACCATCGCCTACTCGCTGGAGCAGGAGGGGATGCGCGCCGTCATCGCCCCCGATGGCGAGGAAGGGATCGAACGGTTCCTCTCGCTCGCTCCTTCGCTGGTCATCCTGGACCTGATGCTTCCCAAGCTCTCGGGGCTGGACGTCTGCCGGTTGATCCGGTCCGAGTCGACGGTCCCCATCGTCATCCTCACCGCAAAGGACTCCGAGGCGGACAAGGTGGCAGGGTTGGAGCTCGGAGCGGACGACTACGTGACCAAGCCCTTCTCGATGCGGGAGCTGGTGTCGCGGGTCCGGGCCAACCTGCGGAGGGCCGACATGGGCGGCGCGGGCTCGGCCGTGCCGGAGGCCCCTCTCGTGGGAGGGCCGGTCGTGCTCGGTCCGGAAACGCACGAGGTTCGGGTACGTCAGCACGTCGTCCCGTTCACGCCGAAAGAGTTCGAGCTCCTCGAGGTTCTGCTGTCGCGGAAAGGAAGGCTGTTGACTCGGGAGTTCCTGATCAACGAAGTGTGGGGCCCCGACTACTTCGGCGATACCAAGACGCTCGACGTTCACGTCAAGCGGATCCGCCAGAAGATCGAGGACGACCCCCACCACCCCAAACACCTACTGACGGTGCGAGGCCTCGGCTACAAGTTCGCGGACTGACCCAATCGTTTTCCAAGAAATAACCGAAGCTTGAAGCGGAGCAACGACCAACCATGGTGGCTAGAGCCCGCTGATGCTTGTGCCTCAAAAGAACACCTGAAGGGTAAAGCTCAAGGCGTTTCCCATCCCCGAGGCGAGTCCACGCACGGAGAACAACTTCGGATGCCAACCGCACGCACATTGATCGATGAAGGAGCGGACGCCTGTCGAGCTTCTTCACTCATCGAGACTCCAGGAGACCGGCGAGCCGAGGTCCAGGACCTCCTCCGATTCGCCGTTGGGGCCCCCGTGGCCCCTGACGATGTGGTCCGAGGTTCCGCTTTGGCCAAGTTCCGCCGTTTGTTGGGCCGGCGCGTGGCCGGAGAGCCGATCGAGTACCTGACCGGCGTTGCGGTGTTCCGAGATATGAACCTTCAGGTCGGCCGGGGTGCGTTCATACCGCGCGCGACCAGCGGCTTCCTCACCGACGTGGCGGTGGCACGGCTGAGGCGACGAAAGGGGCCGATCGTGGTCGACGTCGGGACGGGGGTCGGCCCAGTCGCTCTCTCGATCGCCACGGAGGTTCCTTCGGCCACCGTCTACGGAGTGGACATCTCGGTCAGGGCTCTCAGGTTCGCTCGAAGGAACGCGCGCTCGCTTGGGATCCCAAACGTTCGATTCCTCCGGGGGGATCTGTTCGATCCGCTCCCGCGACGGCTTCGAGGCCGGGTCGCGGCGATCGTCGCTCACCCGCCGTACGCCGCACGGTGGGAGATGCGCCACTTGCGATACGAGATGGGGTACGAACCGACGGAGGCCATCACGGACTCATCCACGAGCGGGCTCTCGCTCGTGGAGCGGATCGTGAAGGAGGCTCCGACGTGGCTTGCCCCCGGAGGATGGCTGCTGGTCCAGATCGTGAGCCACCGAGCCCGAGAGGTTGCGGCGATGTACCGCCGGGCCGGTGTCCGGGGAATCAGGCACTTGCGAGAGCGGGGGGAACTCGACCGCGTGATCGCCGGACAAATGCCCGAAGAGGCCTGAGGCTTCAGTCGACCGACCGCGCTCAACCGTCCGCGTTCGGGCCGGAGACGGTGGTCACTCGACCAGACCGGCCGCCTTGTCGAGGATTGATCTGTCGTGCTCGTAGGTCAGCAGATCTCGGGCCCGATCGAGCGGGATCCACCGCATCTCGTCGACTTCCGCCGAAGGGTGGAACGCGCCCTCGACAGGGGTCATCAGCCAGTACATCACGGTCTTGGGGCGATCCTTCCGATCGCGGTAATGGATCCGCCCGACGGGTCGGTCGATGGTGCAGACCATGCCTGTCTCCTCCTCCACCTCCCGCAGGGCCGTCCGCCGGTCGTCCTCGCCCTGGGTGCGTTTTCCCTTCGGAAACGTCCAGTCGTCGTACGAAGGGCGATGGACCAGCGCAACGTCCAGGCCTCCGGCGTCCGCTCTCCGAACGACGATCCCGCCGGATGCGCGGACGGGCTCGCCGGATGCGCTCACGGCCGATCGGCGATGGCCGCCTCAGCGGTCCGAAGGAACCGACCCCGGGCTCCCTCGGGCCACGCCAAGCTCCTGGAGGCGCTGCCAAACCGGGATCCCCGACTCCGAGCCGACCTTCGTCCACGAGCCGTCCGAACGGAGCTCCCATGCCGGCGTGGCCTCGTCGAGGCAGGCGTCCAAGATCTCGTCGAGTCGTCGCTGCAGCTGGGGATCGCCGACCGGTGCCAAAGCCTCCACTCGGTGGTCGAGGTTGCGCGGCATGAGGTCCGCCGAGCCGATGTAGTAGGTGATCTCCCGCCGCCGACCGCCGAACCGGAAGATCCGGGAGTGCTCGAGGTAGCGCCCGACGATGGACCGGACGCGGACTCCCTCGGACCGGCCGGGAATTCCCGGCCGGAGGCAGCAGATCCCTCGAACGATGAGGTCGACGCGGGTTCCTTTCCGAGCCGCCTCGCACAGCTCATCGATGATCTCCCGGTCCACCAGCCCGTTGAGCTTCATCACGATGCGAGGATCCGTCTGGGAGGCCTCGGCCCGGATGAGGTCGATGATGGCCGAGCGAAGCGTCAGCGGAGCCACCAGGAGCTTGCGGTACTTGCGCTTGCCGCTGTACCCGGTGAGGTAGTTGAAAAGGTCGGCGACGTCGACCCCCAGGTCGGGGTCTGCGCTCATCAGGCCGATGTCCTCGTACATGGTGGCCGTGGTGGAGTTGTAGTTGCCGGTGCCGACGTGGCAATAGCGCTTGATGCCATCGGCCTCACGTCGGACGACCATCGAGATCTTGGCATGCGTCTTGAGGCCGACGACGCCATACACGACGTGCACGCCGGCCTTCTCGAGGGCGCTGGCCCAGCCGATGTTGGCTTCCTCGTCGAACCTCGCCTGCAGCTCGACCAGGGCCACCACCTGCTTGCCGGATTCGGCGGCCCGTATGAGCGAACGGACGATGCCCCCCTCCCCTCCCGAGGTTCGGTAGAGGGTCTGCTTGATCGCCAGGACGGCGGGATCGCGAGCCGCCTGGTCGATGAACGCCTCCACCGAGCTGGCGAATGAGTCATACGGGTGCTGAACGAGGATGTCGTCCATCCGCAGCTCGCGGAACAGGTCAGGAGCCGTATGGGCCGGCCCCAACAGCCGGCGCTGCGTCACAGGACTCCAGGGCTCATCCTTGAGGTCGGGACGTTCCAGGTTGTACAGGGCCCACAACCCACCGAGGTCGAGCGGGCCTTCGATCACGCAGAGGTCTGCAGGTTCGAGGTCCAGCTCTCGGATCAGGAGCCCGCGCGTCTCCTCGGGCATGGTTCCGTCAACCTCCAGCCGGATGGCATGCTGCGAACGGCGACGCTGCTGCAGGACCGCCTGGACCGCGGCTCGCAGGTCCAGCCACTCGTCTTCTCCCAGGTCGGGGTCCTGGTTTCGAGTGACCCTGAAGACGTGGTGTTCCACCACGTCCATGCCGGGGAAGAGCGACCTGAGATGGGCCGCGATGACCTGCTCCAGCGGAACGAACCGTTCTCCGTCGGGAAGCTGGACGAACCGGGGGAGGAGGGGTGGGACCTTGACGCGGGCGAATCGGCGAACCAGCGTGCGCGGGTTCCGGACCGCAACGGCCAGGTTTAAGGACAGGTTCGAGATGTAAGGGAAGGGGTGAGCGGGGTCCACCGAGAGGGGAGTCAGCACGGGGAAGATCGACTCGTTGAACACGGTGGCGAGGAACGTCTGGGCGTCATCCTCGAGGCTTTCCCAATCGACGATCCTGATCCCCGCCTTTTCCAGGCCTGGGGCGACCTGGTCGAGGAACGTCCGTTGGTGCCGGGAGGCAAGCGCTCGGGACCGAGAGCGCACCAGGTCGAGCTGTTCAGCCGGGCTCAAACCGTCGGGAGAAGGCGCGGTGATCCCGGCATCGACCTGTTCATCGAGCTCGGCAACCCGGACCTGGAAGAACTCATCCAGGTTGGTAGCGAAGATCGCCAGGAACTTCACTCGCTCCAGTAGCGGTAGCGAGGCATCCTCGGCGAGGGCCAGAACACGCTCGTTGAAGTCGAGCCATGACAGGTGGCGGTTCAGGTATCCGGTCTTCGCGGACGTGACGATCGAGAGATCAGGGAGCGTGCGGTCGGGACGGGGGTTCGGCGGAGGCAGAAGTCCTTGGACCTGGGCAGGCTCAACACCCAGATGATCGGGGCTTCCCGGGGACGTGCTTCGATCCGAAGTGGGGCCTGGTTCGTTCTCAGCGCGCACGCGACACCTCCACGGGGCGCGACATAGTATCGCTCTCAAGTGTCGGGAAGGTGTCCGGTGAGGCGCCTTACGGGGGCCTGGCTGGGACGACGGGATGACCGATCGGATCAGCAGGAGGTGCAGATGCCACGAGACGGCGCAAAGGCCCAAAAGTCGAAAGGTCACCGGGGAACTCGCCCGACCGGAGGCGACGGTCAGCGAGGCGACGACCTGGTCGCAATTCATCCCACGGCTGCGGGCTCCAAGATGTCCAGAGCCGATTACGAGCGCGAGCTCGCGCGGCTGCACGTCGAGCTGGTCAAGCTTCAGGAGTGGATCAAGGCCAAGGGCTTGCGGGTGTGCATCCTGTTCGAGGGGCGCGACGCCGCAGGGAAGGGCGGCACGATCAAACGGATCACCGAGCCGCTCAATCCGAGGGTTTCCCGAGTCGTCGCGCTCGGCACGCCGACCGAACGCGAGAAGTCCGAATGGTACTTCCAACGATACGTGCCCCACCTCCCTGCCGGAGGGGAGATGGTCCTGTTCGACCGGAGTTGGTACAACCGTGCAGGCGTCGAGCGGGTGATGGGATTCTGCACCGAGGACGAATATCGGGAATTCCTTCGGTCCTGCCCCGAGTTCGAGCGGATGCTGATCCGTTCCGGGATCATCCTGATCAAGTACTGGTTCTCGGTGAGCGACGAGGAACAGGAGCGCCGGTTCCACGACCGGATCGAGGATCCGACCAAGCGGTGGAAGCTGAGCCCATTCGACCTCGAGGCCCGGCGTCGGTGGGTCGAGTATTCGAAGGCGAAGGACGAGATGTTCGCCTACACGGACACCACCGATTCTCCCTGGTGGGTGGTGAACGCGGACGTCAAGCGCCACGCCAGGCTGAACTGCATCACCCACTTGCTGAGCCTGGTCCCCTATAAGGACCTGACCCCGGCGCCGATCAAGCTCCCGCCACGGCAGAAGGACAGCGGGTACCGACGGCCGGCCATCGGCAGTCAGCGGTTCGTTCCCGAGGTATACCCATGACCGAAGGACCGGCGACCGAGGCTGCGACGACGGTCGAGACCGAATGGCAGTTCGACGCGATCGACGTCCGACCCGTCGAACGCTGGCTGGCGGCCCCTCCCGACGGTACCGGCGCCGCCGTCGAACCGGGCCCGGCTTCGACGATCATCGACACCTACCTGGATACCGAGGACTGGCGTCTCCATCGGGCGGGGTACTCCCTTCGGGTCCGCCGCAAGCGCGGCGCAGTGGAGGCGACGCTGAAGTCTCTGGAAGAGGGACAGGAGGGCCTGCGGCGCCGCACTGAGTTCAGCGAGGTCCTGGCTGGCAAGGACTCAGCCGAGATGCTGGAGGCCACGGGTCCGGTGGCCACGCGGGCCAAGCTGGCGGCGGGCAACGCGTCCCTGGGTCAGCTGTTCGAGGTCCGAACGCGGCGGCGGGAGTTCCGCCTGATGATCGATGGCGTGGCCGCTGGAGAGGTCGCGGTCGATCGAACCACGATCCCGCTCGGCGACGGAGCCGAATCGGCCCGGCTGCGGCGGGTCGAGGTCGAGGTCCCCGAACCCCTCGTCCCCCTGTCTCTTATACACATCTGACGCTGCCGACGATGCGACGGAAGTGTAGATCTC
>JBKPGU010000137.1:0-15859 GCA_046729535.1 Actinomycetota bacterium | reverse complement strand
AGCAGATACACTCCCTGATGCAGGCCTAAGAACTTCGCCTTACCGAGCTGTAGGTCGCCGTGCAGTTGGCCGACGGCGACCGTGGCTGAGTCTCGGGTTCTTGCGTCCTGTGTCCAGATCCACTGACCGTCAGGAAGCGCTATCGCTTTCCACCAGTTGATGAGGGGGCCAGCCTCCAACACGAAGTCGACTGCGTTGCCCGACGCGACGTTGTGCTCGATGGTGACGTTGATGAGATCGCCGTCGGACAACAGCCAATCGAACGAGTCCCATTGGAGCCGGTCCAATTCGGACTCCCTTTCCTCAGACTGCGAAGCCGATGCCTGCCTGCCAAAGGTCGAGCATTTGTCACCTGTTCAGGACGCTACTCGTACCCCTCAGTGGCGTCAAGATACGCTCTTCGGCGTGGCTCCCGTGTTCTTCGACCGCCACGCCTGCCAGCCGCCCTCGACGGCCGACCTGATCGGGCGAGAGCTGGATTGGACCTGCCGCAGTTGCGGCCGACGGTGGCGGCTGGAGCACTATTTCGGGAAGAACGGCTCCCTGCTCGGGCCATCGTGGATCCTGCTCTGAGGGGCGCGCTATGTCGGATGACGAGGCGGCCGATGTAGAAACGAAGTTGGGCGATCTTGGGAGGGCCTCGGCCGAACCCGCTGGCCAATCCTTTCACGGCCCCAGAACGGCGAAAGATGGCGGATGACTGGTCATATCCGCTGGCGCTCAACTGGCGGCTACAACTTCGCTACCTCTGGAACTTGGCGGCGGATGCGTTCGAGATCGTCGCCGCTGTGCTGCCGAAGCGAGCATCCTCGGCGGCATTGGCTGAGGTCCGCCTCCTCGTCGAGACCTACTGTCAGGCAAGGTGGCTCACTGAAGCGGCCGAGGAGCGCCAAAGAAGAGCGTGCAGCATTGCGATGGCGGAAATCCGAGATCTCCGAGGAATCTTCAACGCATGGGCGACGCAGCGAGTCGAGCGCGATGAGATGCTCGCCATGCTCGTCAAGATGGAGTCAGAGGCGAATCAGCGAGCCCAGCGGGCAGAGGGCGCTGTCCGCCGGCCTCGACTACCGCAGCTCTTACAAGGCTACGGTTACGGGTCAGTGGCCTACGCCACGCTCTCAGATGTAGGAAGTCACCCGGGAATCGCCTCGTCCCTCATCTTCTTCCATACCCCCGGAACAGACTCTATTGATTTGAATCCTGCTCGGGGCCTCATCGAGCGAGCCTATTTCTTGGGGATGGCATATGAGGCCTATGGGCGCACCGCTGAAGTCATTGCACAGGCACGGGGCCGGGAAATGCTCTCGGTGAAGATTCGTCGTCACATCGATTCACATGGGGGCATGCTGAGGGGAATCACTGGGCTTGTCGAGGAACAGGCTGGTCATAGAGACGAAGGCGATTAGCGATGGCGGAGAACGCTCGGGTTCAAGGGATTTGGTCCCCGTTTGGTCCCCATCGTCACGGACAGTCACGGACAATCCCGGCAAGCTACGGGGAACGAATCACCAGGTCAGAGCTGGTGTAAGGACTCCCACCAGCCCCCCTGAACACCTTGCCAAGGTGGGGGTCGCGGGTTCGAATCCCGTCGTCCGCTCCAGGTCAGGGGCCATTTCGCCCGGTCCGGCCGCTCCCGCGGGTAACACTTCGGGTAACAGTTGAGCGGGCACCGAGGAGGCCGTCCATCCTCGCCGCCGCGTCCCGCTGGAGCTCGCTCAGGACGTCCTGATGCCGCGCCAGAATGCGCGTGTCGGCGTGGCCAGTATTCGAGCGGCTACGAACCCCCGGACGGCTCACGGCTAGCCGTGATCCGGAGCCATGCCTCAACGCAGCCGCTTTTCGTACATGTCGTACTGCCGGGTCAGCCGCATCCCCACGCGCTCGTACAGGGCAGTGGCCCCGGTCTCGTTGGATGAGTCGACCGAGAGCCCGACCTCTTCAAACCCACGTCGCCAGAACTCCAAGAATGCGTAGCGGAGCAGCGACTCCCCGATACCCCGGCGTCGCCAGGCCGGACGGACACCCAATGTGGCGACCCAAATGCTGCCCTCGTCTTCCGCGCTCATCAGGAACCCGGCGATTTCGTCCTCCTCTGTGGCCACGAACCAGAGGTCGGGGTTGAACGCCGTCCCGCGGAGTCGTTGCTCCGCCCACTCGTTGAACCCTCGCTTCACGAATCCCCAGTTTTCGGCGAAGGACTCCTGGTGGGCGGCATGCACCGCTCGATCATCCTCTCCGGAGACGAACGGGCGGAGCCGGATCCCTGGGATGTCCGCAGGACCGGCCAAGCCCTCCGCGAGCTTCCCGTCCATCCGCCAGAAGTGACGGACCGAACGGAAACCGCGAGCCTCGACCAACCGATGCGCGGGCTCATCGGGACCGATGACGCCCAGACGCAGCGCAACCTCTCCGTCAGGAGGTGCGAGCGCAACATGTTCTTGGGCCCGCGCCTCCACCAGATCCAGGAGAAACGAGCCCAGTCCTCGTCCCCGGTGCGACGGGTGCACAACGCCCCAGGTCTCAAGCTGCCGGTGGCGGTCGACGTGATCCAGGTAGGCGTAGGCCACCGGGACGGCGTCGTCGGAACCATCAGCCCGACCCTCCCGCACGATCCACGTGTCGTGCGACAGGTCGAGGTTGGGGTTCTCCCATTCTTCTCGGAGCGCAGTCTCGGTCATGTCGACCTCGCCCCAGTCTTCGGTGTCGGCTCTCCGGAACATCTCGACGACCCCAGCCAAGTCATCCCATGCGGCAGGCCGGACGGTAAAGCCGGGAGGCGTGGCCACCCCACGGATGGATCCCATTGGGCCATCCTCTCAGAGAGCCCGAGCTGAGACTCGCTGATCTGCACCCGGCGCGCGGGTGACGCTTCTTGCCGATCCGCAGTGGCGAGATCGCCCAGAGTCTGACCGATGCGATCGCGGGGGGTCGCCTACGTCGATGAGCCGTTGAGAGTGCTTCACCAACCAGTCGATCGGTGCAGTCAGCGGCGCCATCGACAGCGGGCATAGGATGGGGAATCGGTCGCCATACGCCGTGGGAGGGGGGACTATGTTTCGACGAACCGCAGAGGAGCAGGAAGTCTCCGAACTCGAGGGGATGCCTTACCCGAATGACCTTGGCGTGGACGCACGCGAATCCGACGTGTCGGTCGTCGCGAAGGGTGCTCGGCTGGAGGGCAAGGTGGCCATCTCGGGTTCTCTTCAGGTCGAGGGCCACATCAAAGGCGAGATCAAGGCCGACGGAGATGTCGAGCTGTTGCCGCAGGGAGTCGTGGAAGGGGACATCGAAGGCCAGAACGTCAGGGTCGCCGGCATCCTCACCGGCCACGTCGTGGCCAAGAACAAGGCCCACGTGTCTCCAGGAGGACGCGTCGAAGGAGACATCACCTCGAACGCTCTGATCATCGAGGAAGGCGCCTACTTCATCGGCAGTTCGATCATGGGCGAGAAGGTGCCCGAGGATGGATCGACGGCACGGCCGCTTCCCCGGGGTCGGCACGAGGCCATCGGAAACCTCGACGAATCAGGCTAGGCGCAGCCTCGCGAGGCGCGTCTTGCGCTGCCACCTCGAGGCTGCCGACAACATCGACGCTGTCTGATTGCGCCAACAGCGCGCCGTAGATGCCGGGTATGCGCTTCAGGGACGCGAGGGCACCGCGAACAGACCCGAACCGCAAGAGGTTCGCGGTTACCGCCGTCGCGCCGGCACCGGCCAGGATGCATGAGTCGGCCACGACGGCCAGGATGCCTGCGTCGTTGAGAGAAGAGAAGCGACCGCTTGTGATGGAGATGCCATGCGCCCCCAACTCGGGCCGGACGATGAGGCCCAGGCCCTGGGGCGAGGGAAGCGGGACCTGTTCCCGTCGATCGGTCACCACGAAGTGGTGGCCCCTGCTCGAGACGGCGACCTCATCGAGGGTCCTGGTGATGGCGAGCCCCACGCACTCCACAAGGGCACCCCGCAGAGTGACCGAAGGCCCCACCCCTACCAGGGCGGACAGCCGGCCCATCTGGCTGACGATCGGTGACGCACCGGCCAGGATCTGGATGGGGCCTCTCGCTTCCACGAAATCCGGGTCGCGGACCGCGTAATCGCGAACGTCTTCCAAGAACTGCCTGGCTGCAGCGTGAGCGTCGGCCGACACGTCCCTTCGGGCGGACACGTGGAGGCCACCTCCGGGCATCGGGATGCAGATTCGAGCCTTGCCTTTCAATCCCCACGGCATCGCGAACCCCCAACCTGACGCCCAACTGCGAACAGCATCGAAAGGACCGCAGACCGCATTGCGAACCGAGTGTGTTTGATAGGGATCAGAAACACAGTCTGACAAATATCGATCGTCAGCGGGAATCGCAGACCGCTGATCCATACCTGGGATGACCTGCCCGATTGTTGAACAGCCACACGAGGAGGGAGGCGACGAGCTTGTTGAGCAGGCAGGCGAGCCGAGCCATCGCCCCGCCCGGGTTCCGGACCGGGTACCGTTCATAGTTGATGGCTCGCCGGGATTGAGGCCGATCGGAAGAAAGGGACCCATGCGCTTCGGGATCGACGTGGCTCAACATTGGCTCCAGTGGCCGGAGCTGCTCAAGCGAGTCCGCTTCGCCGAGGAGGCCGGGTTCGATGGGGCGTGGGTGTTCGATCATTTCAAGCCGAATTTCCCCGACCCGACGACGGGTGACTGGGAAGGGCCGTGTCTCGAGGGATGGACGCTCCTCGGGGCTCTTGCCGCCTCCACCGAGCGGATTCGTCTGGGTGCCCTCGTCACTGGAGTGACTTACCGGCTCCCCTCCATCCTGGCCACCCAGGCCGTCACCGTCGATCACGTATCCGATGGGCGACTGGAGCTGGGGGTCGGAGCCGCGTGGTTCGAGGCCGAGCACCGGGAGTTGGGCGTCCCGTTCCCCTCGAGGACAGAACGGTTCGTCCGCCTCGAGGAGGCCCTGCAGGTTATCGAGCTCCTCATGACCGAGGGCAGAGCGACCTTCCACGGCCGCCACTACAGGCTGGAGAGTGCGGTCTACCTCCCCCGACCGATCCAGCGGCCGCACCCGCCGATCTGGGTCGGCGCGAGTGGGGAGCGCATCTCCATTCCCATCGCCGCTCGACACGCCGACGTGTGGCACGGCTTCGGGTCGGTGGAAGCTCTCAGGCGGAAAGCCGCGGTCCTGGACGAGCACGCTGAGAAAGCTGGCCGAGATCCGGCAACGATCGCCCGGGCCACGGACCTCTCGATCTCAGAACCGTGGCGGGAGGTCCGCGAGCGTGTGGACTCGCTACGTGCAGGGGGATTCTCTTACTTGGTCGTGAGCTGGCCCACCGAGGGGTGGGATCGGATGAAGGAGTTCGTGGAGCTGGTACTGCCCAGCTTGCCTCATTGAGTTACAGAGCGGGTCTTGTGGCCGCTCCTGTTCGGGCCGGCTGTCGGGGAGTTGAGATGGGTGGCTGCAGCCGCGCTAAGGAAGATCAGAGCTAGCCCGACGGGGCGGCTCCTTGGGAACCCGGCGAGTGAAGAAGAACCCTGCGAGCGCACCGACGGCGAGGACGGCCAGCGCCGACCGAAGCGCGGCGAGACGCGCCTTCTCGTTCTCGTCCACGATGGCCTCCGCGGTGGCCTCGGACACGTTGGCCTTGTCGAGCGCGGCGCGCAGGTCTGCGTCCGAGATGAAGGGGGCTCCGGCGGAGAGTTGCACGTTGGCCGCCTTGTTGACCTCTTCTGGAACCGCTGGATTCTGGCTGATCCCGTGAAGGAAGGCGGAGGTCAACGACCCGATCAGGATAGCACCCGCCAGCGCGGTTCCGATTGAGGCTCCGAGATTCGTGGCGGTGTTCTGGATCCCGCCGACCTGCGAGGTCTCAGTCTCTGGGACGGCAGACACCGTCACCGCTCCGAGCTGCGAGGCGAGCGCACCGATGCCGAGGCCAGCGAGGAGCAGGGGGACGGTGGTGATCTCCGGGCCCGCGCCGACATCGAGCCCCGCGATCAGCACGACGATGCCGGCAAAGAGGAATCCAAGACCGGTCTGGATGATGCGGCGTGGCGAGGCGTGCGGGAAGAACCTCGGAATGCCTGCAGCTGCCAGCAAGAGAGTGGCGGAGATGGGCAGCAGCCGGGCGCCGGTCGCTACCGCCGAAAGCCCGAGCGCCACCGACAGGAACAATGGAATGGTGAAGAACAGCCCAGCCTGGACCATGTACTGGATGGAGAAGAGACGAAGCCCGGCGCGCATCTGCACGTGCTCGAAGATGTTCGGATCGAGCAGGGGGTCCTCACCCGCGCGGATACGTCGCCGCTCCCACCAGAAGAACAGGTGCACGATCAGTGCGCCCCCGAGGATGAGCCAGATCACCGGCGAGAGCGACAGCCACTTCGGTCCTTCCGGCTTGGGTTCGACCCATCCCCACACGCCGGACCGAAGGACTCCGTAGACGATCAGCCCCAGCCCCGTTGCCGACAGCACGGTGCCGACCACATCCAAACGGGGCCGGCGATCGGGCGTGGCGTCATCCATACGTCGAACGAGAGCAAGGATCCCAATCACGATGAGGACTTCGCCTGCAAACACCCAACGCCATGATGTGTAGGTCGTGACCAGACCGCCGATCAGTGGCCCGACCGCGACCGCGATCGCGCCGGCGGATGCCACCAACCCGTATGCTCGTGGGCGCTCGGTTTGGGCGAAGTTCGACGCGATCAACGCAACGATCGCGGGCAGGATGAGGATGGCCCCGATCCCTTCGAGGAACGACCACCCGATGATGAGGACGCCCAGAGTTGGAGCGAGCGCTGTGGTGAACGAACCCACCCCGTAGATCACGCAACCGATGGCGAAGGCGCGCTTGCGTCCGATGATCTCGCCGATCTTGCCGCCCGTGATCATGAGCGAAGCCATCACCAGCGTGTAGAGCGTGATCGCCGTCTGGATCCCGGTGATCGTGGTTCCCACGTCGTCGGCGACGGTTGCGATGGACACGTTCATCACCGACGTGTCGAGCGTCATCAGGAACTGCGCCGCCGCGAGCGTGGGCAGAATGATTCCGGCCGCGGGCCCGCCACGTCGGGGCACGGTCATCACCCTGTCGTCGCTCATGGAATATTCACCAGCTGGCCGTCATCGAGATCGACCGGGTGGACGCGCTGAGGGACATCCTCCTCATCCTTCGTCAGGATGTTCGCAACCCCACGTCAGCCTCCCGCTGCCTCTGGACCGTCCACATTGACGTGCTCGGGCTCGCCGCCGACGCGGAGGACGAATGCCTCGACGTCGGCATCCTGGTTGGTCGTTTCGCGGTGGATCGTCTGGGAGGGAATGAAGACGAAGTCGCCGGCTCGCGCCGCGACGCTCTCGGCTCCGTCCGGGCCGAAGTCGATCGTCAGCGACCCACGGATGACGTAGACGTAAGTGTCGTTGGCAGCATGATGATGCCAGTCATTCACGTCGCCCGCATCGTTTCGGATCCAGCCGGCCCAGCCGGCCCAGCGGCCGTCGCGGTCGAAGAAATGGCGCCGTTCGATGCCCGGCGTCGCATGCCCCGGTATTCCCTCCTCCGGATTAACGACGACCGGTCGGGATTTTCTCATGGCGTGACCTGCGGAAGCGAGTCGAGCTTCGCGCCCACCGCCACCTCCAGGGAGGAGCGAGGGCAGGTCTGCGACTCCCGTGTCACGCTGCTCTCTGCCTTCAACCGCCGACCACGACGTCATCGATCAGCCGCTGGGTGAGGGGCTCGTCGGCACGGCCGTGGGTGACGGGCTCGTGGACTGCCGCATGCTGATGGCCTCCTCCAGCGCGGCCAGCGTCGCGGCGTCGACCACGCCGGTCGGCTTGACGCCGAGGTCGGTCTGGAACTCCTTGAGCGCCGCGGTGAGCTCCGGAGTCCACTTCCCGTCGATCGGTCCCGGCCAATAGCCAGCGAGCTTCAACGTCGTTTGGACGGAGGTCGCCTCGATCGTGTCCTGCTCGGCCGCAGAGCCGGATTCTCGCGCAACGGCCTCATCCAGCGCGGCCGATGTGGCACGGTCCACCAGGCCGGTAACCGGGAGGCCGGCATCCGTCTGCAGCTTCTCCACCGCCTTCACGGTATCCGGGCCGTACACGCCGTCGACCTTGCCCTCGTAGTACCCCGCGGTCTTGAGGCTCGTTTGCAGCGCCGTCGTGTAGTCGCGTACGGCGGCGATAGCCTCCTTGGACTGCTCGTCCGTGAGGCAGCCCGCATCGGCGAACAGGTTCAGCCACGACACCTCCAGTGCGAAGGCAGCCGAGTTGAACGTCTCCGCTGCCTCCTTGACCGGCGTCTGATCGGTAACCCCTTGCGATGCGGCTTCCAGGTCGGCCTCAGCTTGCTTCACTCGGTCGACGGACGCCGTCGGCACTTCGGGGGACGAGGATGTGAGGCTCGGGGTGGAGGGGGGCGTCTTCTCCGGCTTGCCAGAGGCCGATGCCTGAACAGAGGCCAGCGCCGCCTGCGCCTCGGCGAGTTCCTGATTCGCCTTGTTCAGCGCCTCGTGGGCGTCGAGGACGGCTTGTGCGGCCGACACGGTGCTCTCCCGCGGCTGCGCGAGGTCCGCTCCCAAGGTCTTCACGTCGCCCACGGTCGCCGCGTCGTCGCTGAACACCTTGCCGTAACGATCGATCGCTGTGATGTAGTCCTTCGTCTCGGTGCAGAACGCCGAGTTCGCCTGAGTGAGCGCGGCCTCGGCTTCTTCTACCGCTTTCTCCGCTTCCGATACTCGCTGCTGCGCGGCCTGGACGCCCGTGTCGGACTTTCCGGAGCATGCCGCCCCCAAGATCACGACACCTCCAAGGAGCACAGCAAGCCCGAGTGAACCCCACAGACGAATCGACCGAGTGAATTGCCCTCGTCCCATACGCGCCCTTCAGCTCGGGTCTCCCCGATGGTTAACGAGAACAGCGGCCGAAGACGTCACCCCGATGGAGTGAAGTCTTCGTCGCCGGTTCCTACCCCACGCTGGCGACGGTGGGAATACGTTGCTCGAGAGAGGGGAGATCCTCATCGGGGGCGAGGGTCGAGGCTCGTTGCCGGCCATCGACCGTGACATGATCCGCGCAGTCGGAATGGAGGGGCTGAGCAAGAATGTTGGAGCGATTCCCGATCCACCCCACCCTACCCGCGAGCGACCTCGAACGGGCCAAGCGGTGGTACGACGAGAAGCTCGGTGCGCGCCCGGTCCGGGAGGAGGAGGTCGGGCTCTGGTACGAGTTCTCGGGCCGAAGCCTGCTCGTCTATCCGAGTTCCAGTGCCGGCACTGCCCAGAGCACAGGAGCCGAATGGATCGTGGAGGACATCGAATCGGTGATGGACGAGCTTCGAAGCCGGGGCGTTGTGTTCGAGGAGTACGACTTCCCGGGCCTGAAGACGGAGAACGGCCTGGCGATGCTGGGGGAGTGGAAAGCAGCTTGGTTGAAGGACAGCGAGGGGAACATCCTCTTGCTCACGGAGCAGGTGAAGCCCTAAGACTGAGCCTAACCTCTCCTCGCGTAGACTGATTCGGAGCCGCCTTCTCTATTCCGGCGGGGTGGCCGAGTGGTTAGGCAGAGGTCTGCAAAACCTCGTACACCGGTTCAATTCCGGTCCCCGCCTCTACCGGTGTGCATGGCCGCCTACCTGCGGAAACGCATATCGACCCGACGCGTGAAACGGCCCCCGAAAACTCATCCCGGGGGCCGTTTGCTGACACTTTGCTGACACCCTTGCTCATGACTCCTCACTGACCCGACCTGGGTTGACCTATCCGACCTATCCCCCCCGTCACCCCTGACATTCGGGTCACTCCCGCCTGGCACTAGCAATCTAACGAGAGGATCCCGAGACGGTTCCTGGGAATCGCCCTGGCTGGACGTAGACTCACGCCGATCGTGAAGCGCGAGGGTGGGCTCACCTCGAGGAGTTAGCAGGATTCCGCGGCACGCGGGTGAGGAGGAGGCGGGATGATGAGGGCATTGCTTGTGTCGTTCGTGGTCTTCATGATCGCGACGTTCCCTGCGACGTGGCTGCTTATGTTGTTCCTGGGCAACATCGGAGCCAACGTTTTCCTATTGGGGAACGCTTCCCCTCGGGATTCTGGTGTCGGTGCTCCTGGCCGGCGCGTCGTCACGAGCGGCCGCCATGTAGTCGACCACACCGGACACCTGCCGCCTGGCCCATCCTCTTCCAACCCCGCATGCTCGGTGGCCGGGGGGTGTCCAACCCGGGTCCATGAGATCCGTGACCCATCCGGCATCCGACGCCATCCGACGTGGTTCTACGGGTGAAAAGCGCACGTCGCGCTACATGATGGCCCCACTTGCTGGTCGTCCGGGACGTCCCGGGTCGGCGACGGACCGGTTCAGAGCCGGTCGCTGCGCTCCATCGCCGTGAGCGCGATCCAGCCCGGGAGGATGGGGATCCAGAAGGTCGCGAGCCGGAAGAGGAACACGGCCGGTACGGCGATGGCCTTGTCGAGGCCTGCCGCCGTCAAGCCGGCGATCAGCGCGGCCTCGACAGCGCCGATCCCGCCCGGCGTCGGTGCGGCCGTGGCGACGGCCGAGCCCACCAGGTAGACGGCGCCGATCGTGGCCACGGGCAGCCCTCCGCCGAAGGCCTGGATCGAGAAGACGAGCGCCAGGATGTACGTGAGCGTGAGGAAGATCGAGCCCCCAAAGAGCGCGATTACCTTGGTGGGCCGCTTCGCCACCTCGGCGACGCCGTGCAGAGACCGGCGCAGCACCGGCACGGCCTTGTCGAGGAACAGGTGCCGCCCCCATGGGATGAGCATGACGATCCCAGAGAGCGCGAGGATCGCGGTCAGGCCGACGAGGATCGCGCTGGTCGACGGCAGGTGGATGGCGACACCGGCGCGCCGTCCCCACAGGATGAAGATGATCGAGAGCGGCACGTACGTGACGAACCCGGCGAGATTGCTCAGGCCGATGCCCGAGATCGCGACCGCGGGATCCATTCCCAGCTTCTGGAGGAACCGGATGTTGGTCGCCATCCCCCCCACCTTGGCCGGAGTGATCCGGTTGACGAACGAACCGGCGAGCTGCGCTTCGAAGGCGGGCCACGCGGGGATCCGATCGGGCACCGAGCCGATCACGGTGAAGGTCGCCCCCACGTAGGTCGTGAGCGACGCGACGAGCGCCCAGATCGCCCAGACCCAGTTCGCCCCCTGCACCTGCTTCCACAGCCCGGGCAGGTCCGCGAGCTGCGGGATCAGGAAGTAGAACGCCAACCCCAGGCCCACGGCGACGAAGACGTGTTTCGGCTTCACGCGTCGGAGCTCTTCGAGCTCGATCTTCTCGACGCCCGTGGCCGCCGCCGCGGTGGCCTGGAGCTCCTTCATCAGCGGCTTCCGCGCCGCCACCGCCCTGCGGGTAGCCCAGCTGATGCCGTTCAACTGGATCCGTGGGAGGGCGTCGCGCACAGCGTCGGTCCCGAGGACGTCGACGGCCGTGGACACGGCACGCTGTGGTCCGATCTGCAGCGCCAGCGACGACAGCAGCTCGGCGATGTCGCCGGAGAGCAGCTGGTCTGGGGCGGACAGCTCCGCGAACCCGAAGTCGATCAGCCACGGCCGGCCGTCCGATCCGAGGAACACGTTGGTGAGCTTGAGGTTGCGGTGGGCGATCCGATGCCGCCGAAGCTGCGCGACAAGCGACCAGATGCCGCGCACCGTGTCTTCCGTCAGAGCATCGGGGTCGACCCGATCGAGCGAATCGCCGTCGATCCGCTCGAACGAGAGGAGGCATGCATCCGGCCCCACATCCGCGACGGCGAGCAGCGGTGGAGTTCGCACGCCGTCCGACGCGGCCTTCAACGCCACCAGGGCCTCGTGTTCGACCTCGCGGCGCGTGGACGTGAAAGGTCGTTCGTCGCCGACGTCGCGGAGCCGGAGGAACCGATACGCGCGGTACAGGAGGTCGGCGCTGCGTTCCTCCTGGCCGAGGACCTTGACGAAGAGCCGGGACCCGTCGGCCGCAACCGCGTAGTACGGCGTCGACCCACGGGCGTCGACTGCGGCCGGGCGGAGCTCACGAAGCGGCATGCCGCTCCGTGACATCGCCTCCGCGATTTCCCGTCCGCGCAGCCGCAGGTTGGGCGAACCGAGGGCGAGCAACAGCGCCGAGCCGGCGATCACGCCCACGCCGATCGAGATGAGGACCTCGCCGGAGAGGTTCGTCCCCGAGACGACCCTGAACACGGCGAGGGCCGCGACCGTCAGCACCAGCGTCCGACGCCAGGAGCGGCTGCACCACGGTGAAGCGGCCGTCGCAGCGGCCGTCGCTCCGGCGAGATACACGGTGTCCGGGAACGCCGCACTCATCACCCACGCTGGCCGACCCAGCGCATGAAGGACGAGCGGAGGGGTGCCGCCGGTGAGGACGAATTCCTCCACGAGCCACATGAGTCCGGCACCGACCGCCGCCGAGAGCACGACCATCATGAGGAGGCGGAACCTCCGGAGAACGACCAGCAGCAGGGCGAGGACGATGGGCGTGACGAGGGCGACGAGCCCGACGATGCCGACGAGGAACCGTTCGAGACCGTCCGGGAGCTCGTTGAACAGGCGGGCGACGTCGAGGTCGAACGACCTGAGGACGTCCTTCGCCCCGGTGGCAACCAGGATCCCGATCAGCGTGAGGACGAACGCGACCAGGAGCCGCAGGGCGTCGACCGGCGACCGGACGATGGGGACAGGGGAGGTTCCTCGATGAGGAGCCGCCCATCCGCTGCGGCGACGTCCGGGTCCGTCACGTGCGACGCTGACCGCTCACGAGGGATCACGCCCGGTCCAGGGGTCGGGCCGGTCGGCGTCATGGGCTGCCCCCCGCCGAGCCCCCACTGCCCTTGGATCCCTGCATCCCACTACGAGCCCTCTCCCGCGAGAGCCTTTGGGGAAAGAGGGCCGGTCGAGTTCTTGCCAACAATTTGCCGACAGTCCTACTCGCCTTCGGTCCGGCCTCCACCCACTCACCGACCTACGACCTGGAACTGGGAGCAACAAGGGTCGAGGAACGGGGCCACGTCCAGGCGAACCAGATGATCAACAGCAGGAGTGCGACCTCCACGGAGCTCAGGAAGACGTAGTACGCGGACGTTTCGCCGGCGGCGGAAGCCACGATGGAGACGATGTATAGGACCGACAGCACGATGTTGGCCCAACGGTCGACGCCCGGACTGAGGACGAGCGAGAGGAAGACCATCACGCTCGCGATCGCGATGTAGACCGAGATCCCGAACAGGAAGAGCTGCGTGATCTCGATCCCGGAGATTTCGCCTCCCATCACCTCCTCGATCCGACCCGGCGCGAAGAACCCGAAAATGTCCCCATAGGCGAACAGGAAGAGGATCGCAATCCACAGAGATGAGATCCGGAACCGGACCCCAATCCTCACGTCTTCGAAGATCCCAGAGTTGGTGGTCGACACGTGCGTCCCCCCTCACAGGCGAGTGATTCGGTAAGGCTAGACCGGTGAGCGTCGGTCGCGACGCGCGAGGCCGGAATCGTCGCCTCGGCCTCAGCCTGCTTGAGTCCCCGCCTCATCATTCGTGGACATGCCGAACCACGACCAGGCGTTCGACCTAGTCTGCGCCGTCGCCTTCCAGCATCCTCCCGACCTGCATGCCGATCGGTGCCATCGCCGCCAGTAGCTCCCGATCCCTCTCTCTCGTCTGGCGGGAGAAGAGCTCGATGACGCCTACCACCTTTCTGCCTTGGATCAGGGGGAACCCGAAGGCACTCCTGAGGTCGTCCTCCATGACGGCCGGCGCTCGCGGGAAACCGATGTCGTTCTGCACATCCCTGATCCACGAGGGCTCACGGCCGGACAGGATCCGGCCGGGGAGCCCAACCCCTGGAGAGAAGGTCGAACGCGCGCTCATCCGTTCGAGCTCGGTCGCTTCGAGTGACGAGTCATGCCAGGACGCGGCGAACTGCAGGACCGTCGCCGATTCGTCGGCCGTCCACATGATTCCCACGTCCCACCCGAGCCCCTCGCACAACTCGCGAAGGATCTTGGGCGCGACCTCCTCGAGGGGACCACCCTCGCCGAGGACCCGATCCAGCTCGGACGAGATGGCCCTGGATCGCCGATCGCTTTCCTCTGGCACCGACCGGCCTCCCTTTGGTGAAGCTCGGGTTGAGCCTAGCCCCGGTCGCCAGGCGTGGCCAGTGCGGACGGAGGCCAGCAGCGGCTGGCCCCCGCGGTTCCTCGACGGCTCGGCCTGTCTTGCTTGGTGGTCGGGCCACTTGTTCCGGGGCCGACTAGATCGGACGGAGTGATCCGAAGGGGTCATCTTTCGGACGATTTCCGCCGAAGACATAGACCCAACCAGTGCGCACTGAGAGGCTTCCGTCCTGTGTCCGGCGAATCGCTCGTCATCGTCCCCTTCGGCGTCTGGCTGCTCGCCACGGCGGCGGTGTTGGTCCCTGCCTTCATCCCGAGGCGGACGGAGAAGCTTCCTCGGCCGGCGAGGGGGCCGGCTTTCCTCGAGGATTTCGTCGAGGCGGTCGCGGGGGGTGACTTTGAAGCTGCGGAACAGGCGACAGCTTTCGTGTTCAGCTCGGCTCGACGAGTACTGACGGTCGGATCCGACCCCTGCCCGTCCTCGACGTCCTGATGGCTCCGGCCGCGGCGGGCCGCGGCCGGACTACGGGATGGAGACCTGGGCGAAGTTGTCCGTATAGCGGTACCGGTCGCCGTCCACGCACCCGCCGATCCCCGGCACGCTCCAGCAGCTGGTCCACTGCCAGAACGTCCAGCCATACCCGCCCCAATTGCCGGCCGGAACCGTGGGCTGGCTGTTCGCCGTCCAGTGAGCGATCCACAGGATCCGGTATCCCTGTGTGGCGTAAGCAGCGCTGTCGCCCATGTAGGTCTTCCAGAAGTTCGGGCTGGTGTAGATCATCGGCCGGACCCCCAGCCGCGTCGTCACGCGACCCAGCCAGGCCGACACCCAGCTCTTCAGAGCGGTCGTGCCCAGGCCGCCGGTGACCTCCAGATCCAGGGCCGGGACGATGTCGCCCGAGGTCGGCGACGCCGTGTCGACGAAGTGGTCCGCCTCCGCCACAGCGTCGCCGGAGGTCGCGTCGGGCCGGGCGAAGTGATAGGAGCTCCATTTGATGCCGTTCTGGCCTGCGCCGGAGCGGTTCGTGCTGTAGGTGGGATCGACGTAAGTGCGACCTTCGGTTGCCTTCTGGATGGCGAACTTGACGCCCCCCCCGGCCACCTGGCTCCAGTTGATCGAGCCCTGGTAGTGGGAGATGTCGACGCCGGGGACGTACGTGGTGCCTCCGCCTCCTCCACCACCGTGGCCGTGCCCATTGCCGCCCTTCGCGGCGACGGCGGGAGCAGCGGCGATGGACCCAATAAGAGACGTGATGGCGACGGCGATGACGACCGTTCGTTTCAGCACGGACAGACCTCCAGGGTCGGGCTTCGTTGCGGAGCCCCGATTCTCGCCGGGATCGGTGCGGATGTCCACAATTCCGCCAGAACCTCACCAAGCGGTCTGGGACGCCAGCGGTTGACTACAATGGCTCGGACCGGGGCGCTTAGCTCAGGGGGAGAGCGCTTCCTTGACACGGAAGAGGTCAGAGGTTCAAATCCTCTAGCGCCCACCAAAGAAAGGCCAGGTCAAAAGCCTCGAAGCACCAGAACGGCGAACCTTCCCCCTTGCATTTGGGAGCGAATGGGAGCACCATTCCCCTACACACTCCCAAGAAGGAGGGGCCGTGGCGTTCATCGAGAGGCGAGAGGGGAAGCGGGGCCGTTCGTGGCGGGTAAGGATCCGCGACCCGCAGACCGGCGAGCTCCACTCGGAGACGTTCCGCACCAAACGCGAAGCTGAGGAC
>JBKPGU010000136.1:0-19056 GCA_046729535.1 Actinomycetota bacterium | reverse complement strand
GGTCGGCTGGCGGAACATCCACACCGACCTCGGCGCCACATCACTCCTCGACCTGATCCTGACGGCCACGCAGATCCCGTCGAAGAACGTCAACAACCTGGTGGTCCCGGCGACGACGGGTTCCGTGGGAGCCCAGAGCGTCGTATTCATCTCCTCCGGCGCCGCGGCCATCTACGCCGACATGCGCCAGGACGGCATCGCCCGCTAGCCTGCGGAGACCCGACCAAAAAGGCCAGTCCGGGTAGCATTCCGCGGGGATGAAACGCCTCGTGTCCCTCCTGGGCCTCCACCGGCACCTCGAGGGAGGCATCTTCGCGAAGGTCTGGCCGTTCCCGGTCGTCATCGGGTCCACCATCCTCATCGCTTGGGCCACCGAGGTCGCGGCGTTCTTCATCTCCCGAGGCATGGCCCTGGCCATCCTGGCGTTCCTGCAGGTGGCGCCCGAATTCGCCGTGGAGGCAGTCCTCGCCAAGAACGCCGCCATGGACCCCACCCAGCTGCGGTTCGTCACGGCGAACTTCACCGGATCGAACAGGTTGCTGGTGGGCGCGGCGCTCCCGGTCATCTTCCTGATCGGGCGGTACGTGCTGTCCCGGAAGGGCCGGTGGCCCGGCTACCTGCCCATCGCCGGACATCACGCCGTGGAGATCATGGCCCTTCTGCTCCCCTCGGTGTACTCCATCGTCTGGGTCATCCGAGGTGGGTTGGGGCTGATGGATACCGTCGTCCTGATCGCCATCTTCGCGGCGTACCTGTTCGTGCTGTCGCGCATGCCCGCGGCGGAGGCAGACGAGGTGGAGCTGCTCCGGGGCGTGCCCAAGCGGGTCATGGAGGAGACGACCCGAACCTTCCAGCGGAACTTCGCCATCGGTGCCTTCGCTCTTGGTGGAGGGATGCTCTTTCTCTCCGCCGAGCCTTTCGTCGACGGCATGAAGGACCTCGGGGTCTACCTGCACATCGCCCCCTATCTCCTGTTGCAGTGGGTGGCCCCCTTGCTCTCCGAGTTCCCCGAGTTCTTCACGGTCATCTACTGGAGCCAGCAGGGCAGGGCCGAGCAGGCATTCATGAACATCGTGGCGGCCAAGATCAACCAATGGACGCTGCTCATCGCCATGATCCCGCTGGTCTTCACCATCACCCACGCCGTCGAGGGAAGGGGTGGGTTCGCCATCCGGTTCGACTATCAGCAGCGCATCGAGATCCTCCTGACGGCGGCCCAGGGACTGTTCGCAGTGGCCGCGATGCTCAAGTTCCGATTCCTCCCCTGGGAGGCCTACGCCCTGCTCGGGCTCTGGCTGATCCAGCTGTTCGATCCGGTGTTCGATCGCTACCTGCAGTCGTTGCCCAGCATCTTCGGCGGCACCGACCCGGAGGGGCGCAAGATCATCATCCGCGAGTACACCACCGTGATCTTCTTCGCGTTGACCGCGTGGGACGTGTGGCTGTACCGCAAGGAGTTCGGGTTGATCCGCAACTTCCGCAAGGTGTGGCGCGAACACGTGATGCCTCACCCGGGGACCTGACCTCGGCGGCTCGTCCCGTCCGCCCCACGCCGTAGCATCTCGTGAGTGGACGCTCGAGGGTTCCTCGACCAGCTCGCCGCTGAAGAAGGCAGTGAGGCCAGCCTCTCGCACGTCGAGGTCATCCATCCCCGACAGCCGGTGCTCGAGCCGCTCCCCGAACTCCCTGAGGTGCTTCGTCACCGCCTCGAGCTTCTGGGGATCCAGGGGCTGTACCCGCATCAGCGGCGGGCCATCGACGTCCTCGACCAGGGGGACAACGTGGTGGTGGCCACCGGCACGGCCTCAGGGAAGACGCTGGTCTACAACCTGGGCTTCGCCCGCACCGTGCTGGCCGACGAGAAACGGACGGCCCTGTATCTGTTCCCGACCAAGGCCCTGGCCCGCGATCAGCTCCGTCAGGTCCGGGAACTTCGCCTCCCCCAACTGAAGGCGGCCGTCTACGACGGTGACACCCCTCAGGCAGAACGCCCCCTGATCCGCAGGAACGCGAACCTGGTCATGACGAACCCGGACATGCTCCACGCCAGCATCCTTCCCGGCCATCCTCGGTGGGCCGACTTCTTCCTCCGCCTGGCCCTGGTCGTGGTCGACGAGGCCCACGCGGCTCGTGGCGTCTTCGGCTCCCACGTGGCCATGATCCTCCGGCGGCTGCGGCGCCTGGCCGCTCACTACGGCGGCCAGCCACAGTTCGTCCTCGCGTCGGCCACCATCGGCAACCCCGCCGAGCTGGCCGAGCGCCTGGTGGGCCTGCCGTTCACGGAGGTCGAGGAGGACGCGTCCCCCCACGGCGAGAAGCTGTTCGTCCTGTGGAACCCACCGCTGGTGGACGAGGAGCTGGGCCGGCGGAGGAGCGCCATCAGTGAGACCTCGTGGCTCCTGAAGCGGCTGGTCGAATCCGAGACCCGGACCATCGCGTTCTGCCGGACCCGCAGGTCGGCGGAGCTGGTCGCCGAGTTCGCCCGCCGGGAGCTGCCGGCCATCCTGAAGCGAAGGGTCAAGGCGTACCGGGCCGGTTACCTGCCGTCCGAGCGGCGGGAGCTGGAGCGGGCCCTCTCGTCCGGCGAGCTCCTCGGTGTGGCCGCCACGACGGCGTTGGAGCTTGGGATCGACGTCGGATCGCTGGACGCGGCCCTGCTGGCCGGCTACCCGGGGACCCGCGCCTCGATGTGGCAGCAGGCCGGACGGGCCGGGCGCCGGACGGGTCCCGCCCTGGCCGTCCTGGTCGCCCAGGACGACCCGCTCGACCAGTATCTGATGCAGCATCCCGACGATCTGTTCTCGAAGCCGCCCGAGGCTGCCGTGGTCGACCCCACGAACCCGTACGTCCTTGGCCCCCACCTGGCCTGCGCCGCCCGGGAGCAGCCCATGACCCAACAAGAAGTGGACCTGTTCGGCGAGGGCGCTGCCGGCGCCGTCGACAGGATGGTCGAGTCGGGGGACCTCTTCTGGCGCCGGAACCTGCTCCACCACCGAGGCCGGGAGTCCCCGCACCGGCTGGTCGACATCCGATCGGCCTCCGGCCACCTGTTCGCCATCGTGGAGGACGAGACGGGAGCGCTGCTGGGGACCGTCGACGAGGCCCGCGCCTACTGGCACGTGCATCCCGGCGCCGTGTATCTGCACCAGGGCGAGCAGTACGAGGTCAGCGAGCTCGACCTTCAGCGCAAGGTCGCGGTGGTTGCCAAGAGCGACGCGGACTACTACACGCAGACCAGGGACATCACGGACGTGGAGGTCCTCGGAGTGCACGAAGAGGGCGTGGTGGGCGAGGTTCCGGCCGTGTTCGGCGAGGTCCGCGTGACCCGACAGGTCATCGGGTTCCAGCGGAAGCTCTCCTCGACCCAGGAGGTCATCGACGAGGTCGGGCTCAACCTGCCCGCCCAGACGCTGGAGACGAAGGCCCTGTGGTGGCTGCTGCCCCAGCCTCTGCTCGACCGGGCGAGGATCAGCGCGGCCATGCTCCCGGGTTCGGCCCACGCCGCAGAGCACGCAGCCATCGGCCTGTTGCCGCTTGTGGCTACGTGCGACCGGTGGGACATCGGCGGGCTCTCCACGCCCTATCACCCCGACACGGGAGCGGCGACGATCTTCATCTACGACGGGTACCAGGGAGGGGCCGGGATCGCCGAACGAGGCTACGAGTCGGGCCGGCGCCTCCTGGAAGCCACGTTCGACGCGGTGCGGCAGTGCCCCTGCTCGCGGGGGTGTCCTTCGTGCATCCAGTCGCCGAAATGCGGCAACGGCAACGAGCCGCTGGACAAGCAAGGCGCCATCGCCCTGCTGGCGGCGATGCTGGGGAAGACCTGGGGCTGAACGATGCCGTCCGGCCGAAGCGTCTACATCGCGGTGTGTGGCCCGGATCCGTGCGACGCGGAGGTGGGCGCGCAGGCCGAGGAGATCGGAAGGCTCCTGGCGGAGGCCCGAGCCGTGGTGGTGTGCGGCGGGCAGGGAGGCGTGATGGAAGCGGCCTCACGCGGCGCCGCGGGCGCGGACGGAACCGTCATCGGCATCCTTCCCGGCAGCGATCGCAAAGCGGCGAACCCCCACCTCACGCTCTCGATCCCCACCGGGATGGGCGAGATGCGGAACACGCTGATCGTCCGGTCGGCGGACGCCCTCATCGCGGTCGCCGGGGAGTTCGGGACCCTGTCCGAGGTCGCCTTCGCCCTGAAGACCCGTGTGCCCGTGGTCGGGCTCAACACATGGGAGCTGGGCAAGCGGGGGACCCTGGTCGACGCCTTCGCTCGCGCCTCGTCGCCGGCCGAAGCGGTCGAGCGCGCCCTCGATCTGGCGAACCCCAAGTCCCGATAGCGGCTACTCCGCGATGCGCCACCGGGTCGGCGTGACCCGGATGGCGACCGAGTACGCCTCGGCGAACCCGTTGGGATCGGAGCCAAGAGCGGCGATGAGGTCCCGGTACTTCTCGACGTACTCGGGAACCTCGGTCAGCGGTGGATCGCCCTCCCCGATCGTGGCGATCCCCTCGATGGAGACGACGTCCCCTCCGACGCCGTCATCGTTCAGGTGCAGGGACACGCGGGGGTTCCGGCGGATGTTCGGCACCTTCTGTGAGCCGGGCAGGCTGTGGATCAGGATCGTCCGACCGTCCCACAGGAACCAGACCGGCGACGACTGTGGCTGTCCGTCCCCGCGGACGGTCGTGAGCCACACGATGACCTCACGCCGCAACCGGCCGTCGGCGTGGGCCATCTTCTCCGGGGTTGGCTTCCGGGCCATCGGCTACTCCCCTTTCCTTGCTTTGAGAACAGCTCGCACGGCCGCGTGCTCCGTTGGCGTGAGGCCGGCCACGACCAGGACACCGGCGTAGGCGGCCGTGCCGGCGACCCCCGTCACCACCAGGTCCGTCGGCCAGGGCCCGTTCCGAAGCAAGAGGTGGACTCCCACCATCACCACGGCCCCGACCGCCCCGGGGATGGCCAGCCGTGCGTAGTGGCGATCGAACGGCTGGATGTGCACGAACCGCCACACGAGGTACAGCCGGGCCGCGTTCGCCACCACCAGCGTGACGGCCTGGGCGATGGCCGCCCCCCGAGCCCCAAGGCTCGGGGCCAGGGCGAAGGCGACCGCCAGGTCGATCACGAACGAGCCCGCGTAGACCGTCAGGTCCCAGCCCGTTCGCCCCACCATGATCAGGATGAACCCCACGCTACCCACGGCGACGTTCACGATCTGCCCGATCAGCAGGATCCGCAGCGGCGTGACGCCGGCGTCGAACTGCCCCCCGAAGATCTGCAGGACCGGCCCCGGTACCACCACCAAGAGCAGCAGCAGGGGGAGCGTCCCCGCCAGCGTCCACCGGGTCAGCGCCTTGTACAGACCGTCCAGCCGGTCGCGCTCGCCGCGGGCGTGCAGGTCGGCCACGAAGGGGCTGAACATGTAGTTCACCGCGATCAAGAACAGCACCAGGGCCTGGGCCACCCGGACCGCAGCCGCGTACACCCCGAGCTCATCGGAACTGACATAGCGGGACAGGACGAAGTAGTCCGTCCAGAACAGCAGCTGGGAAAGAAGCGCAGCGGGGGCGCGCGGCGCGCCATACCGGACAAGCTCACGGGTCTCCCCGGGCTCGGCCGGCAGAGAGGGGAAGCCCCGAGTCTCGCGGTCCCACACGAACGCCGCAGCGAAGGTGGCCAGGATCCACGATGCGGCGTAGGCCAGGACGGTCATCGATGCCGACTTCGAGAACCCCCACCCGGCGACCAGGAGCACGAGCCAGCCGAGGGGCTGCCCCACCCAGTAGATCGACAGGGTGTGGCGCATGACCTTGAGGCCTCGCGTCCCACCGAGATAGACCTGGCACAGGGCGACGAAGGGGAGCGCCAGGGCCGCCGCTCGGAAGGCGTCCCGAGCCTCCGGAGTCTCGAAGGCGCGGGCGATCCCGCCGGCACCGAAGAACACGACCACCGCCACGGAGAAGCTGGCCACCGACGCGATGGCGACCGCTCGAATCATCACTCCGCGGGCCCGGCCTGGCTCGCCCTTCCCCACGTCGATGGCGACGCGGCGTACGGCCGCCATGTCCATGCCGAAGCGGGTGGCGGCGCCGGCCACGAACGCGAACTGCGAAGCAAGCGTCACCAGACCCAGGCCCGAAGCGCCCAGGGCGCGGGAGATGAGGACGCTCGTCCCCAGTGTGACCAAGACGAAGACGGCGAGACCCGCGATGTTCTGGCCGGTCCCCGACAGGATGGTCAGCTGGTCGCCGAAGCGCTCCCTGGGGAGCGCCGACCGGAGGGCCCCCCGCCAGCCGGCTACGTTCCCGGTGGTGCCTCTCCCGTCACTCGAGGTACCCAAGTCCCCGCAGGTGCTCCTCGACCTCTTCGGCCTCCGCTTCGCCCATGTCGAACCCTGTTTCGCTCGCCTCGGTCCCGGTGGCCATCCCGGGAATGACGGTAGGGGCCTCCGGCCTCCCGACCAGCGGATCCAGAACGGCGCCGGAGTGCCTGACGAAGGAGGGCGCACCCACGGCAGCCAGGATCGTGGGCGCCAAGTCCACCAGGTTGAAGGTTCGGCCGGCGAAGGCGGAGGGGTCGACCGTGGCTCCCGCGGCCGCCAGGACCCCATCCAGCCGGTGATCGCCCGAGAGCCAGTCGGCCGGCTGCACCGCGACCCTAGCGTGGGTGAGGCTGTACAGCGCGTCCGGCTCCAGGAGGAGATCCGGCGCTTCCTCGGCGAACTTGCCCTTGAACACCTGCTCCCGCCGCCGGATCCCGGCGATGGGATGGCGGCCGGTGTCGGGGTCGACGAACGACAGGAGGCGCTCGGCGACCTCGTCTCGAACCCGCTCGTGCTCGGCCGGGTCGACGACCCCCTCCGGTTCTCGCCCCGCGAGGTTGATCGAGACACCCTCGCCCGTGGTTCGCACGCTGGTGTAGGCCTTCGTCTTCGACCAGTTCACCGAGTGAGGAAGCGGCACCTTGCCGTGCAGCCCCAGCCGGTCGTAGACCTTTCGAGCGATCGACCGCATGGGTCCCCACTGCATGGGCCCGAACACCGCGTTCGACGCGGAGAACTCCAGGAGGCCCAGGCTGGCCAGCAACCGGTCCATGTGCACGGCGTGGGTGCAGGAGTGGAACCCATGGTCGCTCACGAACAGGACCAGGTCATCCGGCGTGGTGCGCTCCAACACCCGCCCCAGGCCGTGGTCGAGCAGCCGGTAGACATCCCGGATCTTCTCGGCGACCGGCTCCTTCGACAGCGACACATGGTCGGGGTGATCGTTCGAGACATATTTCGCCAGGCAGTGCTGCACCCTGTCGGTGGCCACGAACACCGCGCACGCCACGCGCCAGTCGGTGGTGTCCAGCAGGTGCTCCAGCGACCGCTGGCGGGCCGACGTCATCTCCACGACCTCTTCGAGGAACGGCTCGGGCCGGTTCCGATAGGTCGTCCATGACATCCCGTTGATGGGGAACGGCGCCCCGGCCCGGCGGAGCTCGTCGGGCAGATCCTCCGGATACGTGAAGGCCCGCCCCTTGGGGAGGACGCCGCCCGCGATCAGCTTTCCGTGGATCCGGGGAGGGGGGAAGGTCAGGGGCACGTTGATCATGACGGTCTCGACGCCGGCCGCCGTGAGGTCTGCGAGGAACGTGCGCTCGCGGATGGAGCGGAAAGAGACGGGGAACCGGCGCCGAGTGCCCTCCCGCGACTCCAGGATGTCGAACACGCCGTGGTCGGCGGGATCGACTCCGGTCAGGAACGACGGCCAGGCGGACCAGGAATGGATGGGAACCACGGAATCGAGGACCGCTCGCCCGCCGCGCTCGATGAGGCCGGCCAGATTGGGGAGCGCGCCGGACTCGAGCAGCGGGTCCAGGATGCGCCAGTCGGCGCCGTCCCAGGCGATCAGGAGAACCCGTGGCATGCGTCAGACCTCGAAAGAGAGATGGGCGCCCAGCGCCGACTAGTGTACGGCCGACCAGCCGGGCCCCCTTCGGTGCGGGGAGGCTTCCGCGCCCTCGTGCCTCCGGGGTACCCTTCGGCGGATAGGTAACCAGGGGGGCGGATGAGCGGTTCGGACGGCGGGCGGCGAACGACGCGCCGCAGCCTCCGCCAGCTTCCGGCCAGGGCCTCGGTTCCTGACAGGCGGCTCGTTCATCAATCGCTTCGGCTCGTTCGTCGTCCTATTTCTCGTGCTCTACCTCCGGAGCCAGCCTTTCACGATCGCCGAGGCCGGGACCGCGGTGGCCGCCTACGGGCAGGCGAGGTGATCGCCGGCGGACTGAGATGACCATCGCGCTCCCCCAGAGGCGGACCTGGTCGTCCGTTGGGATCCGTAGCGGCTTGACCTGCGAGGTTGACTGAGCCGCCCTCTCTCATATATCGTCTCGATATATCCTTCTGATATATCCCACTGATATATCGGAACGAGCAAGCGAGGCGGCGACATGTTGGAACTTGCGGTACTGGGGCTTCTCAAGGAGCGGGCCATGCATGGCTATCAGCTCAAGAAGCGCCTGGCGGACACCTTGGGGAGCTTCTGGCAGGTGTCGTACGGCTCCCTGTATCCCGCCCTGAAGCGCCTCCAGCGCGAGGGTGCGGTCGAGATGATCTTCCCCCGAGAGCAGGTCGGGCGGCGGAAGAACGTCTACCGCATCAACAAGAAGGGCGAGGAGCTCTTTGCCGAGCTGCTGGAGCGGGCCGGCCACGAGGCCACCGAGGACAGCGGCTTCCAGGTACGGCTGGCCTTCTTCAAGTACCTCAAGCCCGAGACGCGGATCCGGCTCCTCGAGCGGCGTCGGGCGTTCCTCGAGGGACGGTGGTCGAACCTCAAGCAGTCGCTCCAGAGTTACAAGGAGCGGATCGACAACTACACGCTGTCCCTCATGAACCATGAGCTTGCGGCCACCGAGACGGACATCCGGTGGCTCGACGACCTGATCAAGGCGGAGCAACGACAGGTCTCCGCCACCCCGGGCCCCTCCCGGCGTCGCCGGGCACCGGGACTTCCCACGAAGGAGCGTGCGTGACGATGACCAAGAACCCGATCCGCGTTGCAATCGTGGGCGCGGGCAACTGCGCCTCAGCCCTGGTGCAAGGCATCGAGTTCTACAAGAACGCGGCACCCGGGGAGAAGATCCCGGGTCTCATGCACGTGAACCTCGGGCCGTACCACGTGAGCGACGTCCAGATCGTGACGGCGTTCGACGTGGACGGGAAGAAGGTCGGCAAGGACCTGTCCGAGGCCATCTTCACGGAGCCGAACAACACCATCCGGTTCGCCGACGTCCCGCCCATGGGCGTCGAGGTCCTCCGTGGCCCGACCCTCGACGGGTTGGGGCTGTACTACCGGCAGGAGATCACCGCGTCCGGGGAGGACCCCGTCGACGTGGCCGCCGAGCTTCGGGCCCGTGAGATCCAGGTGGTGGTGAACTACCTCCCGGTGGGCAGCGAGGTCGCCGCCAAGCATTACGCGCAGTCCGCATTGGAAGCAGGTGCTGCCTTCGTCAACTGCATGCCGGTGTTCATCGCCAGCGACCGGGAATGGGCCCGGCGGTTCGCCGACGCGGGCATCCCCATCGTTGGCGACGACATCAAGAGCCAGGTGGGCGCCACCATCGTCCACCGGGTCCTGGCCAAGCTGTTCGAGGATCGCGGGGTGAAGCTGAACCAGACCTACCAGCTGAACTTCGGCGGCAACATGGACTTCATGAACATGTTGGAGCGGGAGCGCCTGGCGTCGAAGAAGCTCTCGAAGACCCAATCCGTCCAGAGCCAGCTTCGGAAGAGCCTGGACAACGAGAGCATCCACATCGGGCCGTCCGACTACGTCCCCTGGCTGCACGACCGGAAGTGGGCACAGATCCGACTAGAGGGTCAGGCCTTCGGCGACGTCCCGCTGAACATCGAGCACACGCTCGCGGTGTGGGACTCGCCGAACTCCGCCGGCATCGTGGTCGACGCCATCCGGTCTTGCCGGGTGGCACTCGACCGCGGCGTCTCGGGGCCGCTGATCGGACCGAGCGCCTACTTCATGAAGTCGCCGCCTGTGCAGTTCTCCGACGACGCCGCTCGGGAGATGGTTGAGGAGTTCATCCTGGGCAACGGGGGCGCCTCTCGCCAGGCCGACTGGTCGGCGTTCTTCGACGCCCAGACCACCGGCTAACCGCCCCCGAGGGGAGACCGGCCCCATGGAGGGCCATGCCGACAGCCCCGTCCTGGGCAGCCTGGATCGGGCGCGGGCCGCGCTTGCGTCCCGGGATTTCCGGCGCCTGCTGGCCGCCCGCCTGATCAGCCAGGTCGCCGACGGCCTGTTCCAGGCCTACCTCGTGGCCCAGCTCGTCTTCCTCAACCCGGAGAAGAACGCCACGCTGCGAGGGATCGCTGAAGCCTACGCCCTCCTGGTCATCCCCTTCTCAGTGGTCGGTCCGCTCTCGGGGGTGTTGATCGACCGCTGGTCGCGCCGACTGATCCTGTTCGTCACCCCACTGCTCCGGTTCGGGGCGGTCCTCCTGCTGCTCCCCTGGAACAAGACGAACGTCTTCATCTACACGCCCGCGATATTCGTGGTGTCCCTGAACCGCTTCTACCTGGCCACCGCGTCGGCGGTGACCCCCGTCCTGGTGGAGGATCGGAACCTCCTGATGGCCAACTCCATGGGGAGCGTGGGCGGCACCGTGGCCACGTTCGTCGGCGTGGTGGTCGGGACCAAGCTGGCCGACCCCATAGGGACCAGGGGGCTGCTCCTGCTGCTTGCCGCGTACTGGCCGGTGGCGGCGTTCGTGGCTTCCCGGATCGGAGACCCGCTGCGGCCGGCGAAGCCGAAGGGTGCCCTGCGGGCCGAGCTCGGAAGGGTGGCCGGCGAGCTTCGAGCGGGAGCACGGAGGCTGGCCGCCACCCCGATGGCGCTGGGTTCGGTGGTCTCGGTCTCGTTCGACCAGTTCCTGATCGGGCTGGTGACCGTTCTGTCGCTGGTGGTGTTCAAGGAGCGGTTCAAGGAGGGGGTCGGCTCGTACGGGAACATTATCGCCGCCGGGGGCGTGGGGGTCCTGGCCGGCACGCTGACCGTGGGGTGGTTCGAACCCCGGGTCCCCAAGCCGTGGATCGTGACGTTGGCCTTCGCTCTGGCAGGCGCGTGCTGCGTGGCGGTGGCCCCCACCCTCACCGGCCCGGCCATCTTGCTGTTGTCCTTCGTGCTGGGGCTCACCTTCGCGTGGCGGAAGATTCCCTCCGACACGATGATCCAGGAGAGCATCCCCGATCGGTTCCGAGGACGCATCTTCACCTTGTACGACCTCATGTACTCGATGGCTCGCGTGGTGGCGGCTCTGGTCGCCGTGGTGGTGGTTCCCCGCGTATCGACCGCGTGGTTGGTCGCCCTCACCGGGGCGCTGTATCTGCTGTGGGCGCCGATCCCGCCACGATGGGCGGCCAGGCCAAGGTGGGTCCGGGTCGTCTTCTACGAAGGCGCCAGCTCGGAGGAGGTGCCCCGATCGGTCGACTTCGGCGGCGAGCAGGAGCCGGTCGAGGTGCTGGGCTCGTGGCGCGAGGAGCGCTCGGATGCTCGCCTGACCCGGCACCGCCTCCGACTTCCAGACGGCTCCGTCATCGATGTCGTCGGCGAACCCGGAGCCGACCGGTGGCGGGTCGACCGCGAGATCCCACCGGCTACAGGTCTTAGGAGTGGCCCGAAATGCTAGCTCATACTCAGGCTCTCTTGGGTCCCCCCGCGTGATCGGCGGGAGCGTCGCAGCAACGCAGCAGTGAGCACCTTGGTTTCGAATCGACCCAGAGCGTGGAGGCCCCGCTGGCCATCGCCAAGGTGAGCCACGGCCCTGGCTCCACTATTGCGCTCGTTCGCTATCCTCAGGCGGTCAATCGGGCCTGAGGAGGTGCCGTTCGCGTCGCATGGGGCTGTCGTTCGTGTCAATCGCGTTGGCGTCGATCGTGTTCGCCGCCGCATCCTGCAACTCGACCAGGATCACGGGTTCCGGGAGCGTCGTCCGGAAGCCGTTTCGGCTGGCCGGTTTCACGCGACTGGACGTGCAGGACGCGTTCCACGTCTCGGTGAGGCCCGGGGAGACCGATTCGGTGGTGCTGCGGGTCGACGACAACCTGGTGGACCGTCTCGACGTGCGAGTGACCTCCGGCGAGCTGCACATCGGGCTCCGCCCCCGCACCTCGACCCGGCACGCGACGCTGAAGGCCGAGGTCACGATGAAGAGCCTGACGGCCATCGCGGCCGGTGGCGCTTCTGACGTGACGCTGCCCGGTGTGACGGACAGCGAGCATCTCGACGTGAGCCTATCGGGCGCCAGCCGTTTGGAAGGCGGCTTCGCCGCCGGCACGGCAACCTTCGGACTCTCCGGTTCTTCCGACGCGGAGATCCACGGGACGGGAACCACGGTGACGGTGGAGGCCAGCGGCGGCAGTCAGCTCTCCATGGATGAGTTCCAGATCGGGTCCCTCAGCGTGAGCCTGTCCGGCGCGAGTCAGGCATCGGTCTCCGTGACCGACACGGTCGCGGCGGAGGTCTCGGGCGCTTCCATCCTGACGTACCGAGGGGACCCGACGTTCACCAGGCGGAAGACCTCGGGCGCCTCCGTTATCGAACCGGCGTAGCGCGTTCCGAGATGAGCCCGGCCCGCTGGACGGGCCAGTATCGAAGCCTGACCACACCCCTGATGCCGCCTTCGGTGACCGTGCCGAACTGTCGGCTGTCGCTCGAGCCGTCTGGATGGTCGCCCAGCACCCAATACTCCCCGGGCGCCATGACCGTCCCCCCCACCTCGTCGCCCGGTACCGCCGCCAAACGCTTTACGATCTCGTACCCCGAGCGCCCCGGATGGTCGATCACGACCAGCGAACCTCGTCGAAGGGCCGACGCCTTGATCGCGACCAGGAAGTCACCAGGCGCGAGGGTCGGAAGCATGCTTTCGCCCTCCACGGCCACGCGGAACGGTCTTCGCTGCCACCACCACCACGCGGTTACGGCCAGGACCAACGCGGGAAGAATCGCTCTACGGCGCCCGTGATAGCGTTGCTCGCGCATCCGGCAATCCCCGTTGCGGAAGGAGGCACCGATGCTAGCGAAGCTGCTCACCGACCTGCTCACACCGTCCCGTGTGGTCCATGCCCACTGCGATCTCCCCTGCGGGGTCTACGACCCGGCCCAGGCCCGGATCGAGGCCGAGTCCGTGCAGAAGATCCAGGAGAAGTACCAGGACGCTGAAGGGCAGAAGAAGCCCTCCGAGAGCGTCGGTGACTTCAAGGCACGCTGCCTCGTCATCAAGGAGGAACGGGCCGACCTGGTGAAGCATCACCTGTGGGTGCTATGGACGGACTACTTCAAACCGGAACACCTGGAGAAGTTCCCGCAGCTCCACGAGACCTTCTGGAAGGCCACCAAGGCTGCCGGCGACGCCAAGAAGGCGCAGGACCCCGCGCAGGGGAAGGAGCTGCTCGGGCTGATCGACGAGATCGACAAGATCTTCTGGGAGACGAAGGGCGGCAAGCCCAAAGCCGCATAGCTCCGAAGGTCACGACCTCTGTTGCGCGGGCCGGCTTGTCGTAGGTCAGCTCACCCTGAGGCCCTCTGAGGACTCGCTCGGACCGGGACCCGCCGGGATGAAGTCGCTGCACTCACGATGGGCCCCACGGGAGGCTATGGCATCAACTCGTGCTGTTCGGCCCATTCGTCGAGCAGTCGGTAGGCTTCGTCCTTTTCGATCGGGCCCTGTTCCATGCGCAGCTCCAGCAGGTGGTCGAGCGCGTCGCCGACCACGGGGCCCGGACCGATGCCGAGGTGCTCCATCACCTCGTTGCCGTCGAGGGGCGGGCGGATCCGTTCGAGGTTCTCCTCCTCGGCCAGGCGGGCGATGCGGAGCTCGAGGTCGTCCTGGAGGGCGGCGAGCGCCTTCGCCTTCTCCTGGTTCCGGGTGGTGCAGTCCGCCCGGACCAGCTGGTTCAAACTGTCGAGCAAGGGACCGGCGTCTCGAATGTAGCGTCGGACGGCCGCGTCGTTCCACCCCAGCCGGTAGCTGTGAAAGCGGAGGTGCATCTCCACCAGCTTCACCACCTCCGCGACGACGTCGTTCGGATATCGCAGCGTCCGAAGACGGGCCTCGGCCATCCGAGCGCCGACCACCTCGTGGTGATGGAACTGGACGCCGTCCTCGGTGAAGGCCCGGGTGGCCGGCTTCCCGACGTCGTGGAGCAACGCGGCCAGGCGAAGGACCAGGGCCTGGTCCACCTTCTCGACCACGACGAACGTGTGGCGCAACACGTCCTTGTGCCGTTGCACCGAGTCCTGTTCGAGCTGGAGTGCCGGAAGCTCGGGAAGGAAGCGATCGGCCAGCCCGGTTGAGACGATGAGCTCGAGACCCGGCGAAGGCTTGGGCAGCAGCAGGAGCCGGGAGAGCTCGTCCCTGATCCGCTCGGCCGACACGATCTCCAGCCGCGAGGCCATCCGCGACATGGCCTCGGTGACCCGGGGAGCCGGCGTAAGCCCCAGCGCGGGGACGAACCGGGCCGCCCGGAGCATGCGCAGGGGGTCGTCGCCGAACGAGATCTCTGGATCCAGCGGCGTGTCGAGCCGCTTGGCGGCCAGATCTCGAACACCGCCGAACGGATCCATGAACTCCCGCTCCGGAAGCCGGACCGCCATCGCGTTCACCGTGAAGTCTCGCCTGGAAAGGTCCACTTCCAGCTCGGATGTGAACGTGACGTGCGGATGCCGGTCGTCCTCGGTGTACGCCTCTTTGCGGAAGGTTGTTATCTGGAGCTGAACCGGGTCCTTCCGCGCTCCCACCGTCCCCCACTTGATCCCCTGCAGATACTTGGTGTCCGCCCATCCACGGAGGATCTCTATGGTCGCGTCGGGCTTGGCGTCGGTTGCGAAGTCCAGCTCGTCGCGAGAGGGGTGGCCGATCAGCGTGTCGCGAACCGCGCCCCCCACCAGGTAGAGCTCGTACCCGCCCGTGCGGAACCGCTCGCCGAGTTCGATGGCGAGGGGATGAACGTCGAGGCTCGCGCCCTGGTGGGAGGGCTTCGCAGGGGCCATGACAGGCCCGAGCATACCCGCGATGATGGGCGGGCCAGGGGTGTCAGGCGAGGCGCCTGGGTCAGGGCCAGGGCGGAGTCGTGTGGGTTGGCCTCCATCGAGGCCATCTCTCCGATGAAGATGACGTCCGGGTCCCGGCGAACCACGTCCTTCATGCCGGCCCTACGAGGCCACGTCCGTGCCCACCCCCGGAACCTTCCAACCGAGCAGGCTTCGATCTTCATCTCGATTCAGCATCGGCGGACCGGGGCGCTGGTTGAGCCCGAGATGCGATACCGATTGTGACCGAGCCTGGACAGCGTGGAGAACAAACATCCCTGTTTGCTCTGTCTGGCGCGGGGTATCCACCGAGTCGGACCTCGATTAAGCAACCCTCGAGGGAGGTGCGTCGGTGCAGCAGGAAAAGATGTCTCGAGCTGAAGCCGGGCGCAAGGGTGGCCTCACCACCAAGCAGCGTCACGGCGACGAATTCTTCGGCCGGATCGGCCGGATCGGCGGCAAGAAGGGCGGCGACACCACCAAGCGTCGGTACGGGGTGGAGTTCTACCAGCGGATCGGTCGCAAGGGCGGCTCTCGCTAGTCGCCACGGCGTTCCCCCCCCGGCGAGAGGAGTACGGAGCGGCGGTTCCCCCCCTTCCGGTGCCTTTGGGATACTTCTGCTCGTGCGGGCCAGTGTTGACGTCCATAACTTCCTGAACGAACGCGACATCCAGCACGAACTCTTCTCCGCCGGAGGTCGTTTCCGCGCTCCCGAACGCATCGCCGCCGTCCTCGATCTCCCACCGGAGGTGGTCGGCCGCGTTTTAGTGTTCGAAGGCCCGGACGGACCTGTCGCGGCGATCGTTCCGATCGGGACTCGCCTCGATCCTGGGCGTTTGGGCAAGGCCAGCGGGCAGGCCAGCCTCAGCCCAGCCCCGGACGAGCGGATCTTCGAGCTCACGGAGTATCTACCGGAGTCAACGCCTCCGGTCGGCCTCCCCACGAGCTTCACAACCGTCGTCGACCGCTCTCTGGCCCGCGACGACGTCCTGTACTTCCCCGGCGGGGAGGCTCGAGCCGTCCTCAAGATCCGAGGGAAGGATCTGGTGAACGCGACGGGCGCCATCGTGGCATCCATCGTGGAACGACCGGCGAAGCGGAAAGGGTCCTGATGCGGCCGGACGGCTCGGCGAGGTGAAGACTCGGAGCGAGGTCTCCGCTGGTGGGGTCGTGTTCCGTCGCGACACGGAGCTGCAGATCGCGCTGGCGTCCCGCCGGACCAGGCGAGGCGACCTCGCCTGGGGCCTCCCCAAGGGACTCGTGGAGTCGGGAGAAGCCCCCGAGGCGGCGGCCCTCCGCGAAGTGCGGGAGGAGACCGGGTTGGAGGCCCGCATCGTTCGCTCCCTTGGCGACATCAACTATTGGTACGTGTGGGAAGGCCAACGGGTCAGGAAGAAGGTCAGCTTCTTTCTCATGGAGTCCACGGGTGGGGACGTCTCGCTGCACGACCATGAGATGGAAGAGGTCCGATGGTTCCCTCTGCGAGAGGCCACTCGAGCGGCTAGCTACAAGAGCGAGCGGGACGTTCTGCGGCGCGCGGAAGAGTCGCTGACCGCCCAGGCTGGATAGCTCTGCGTCCCCTCAGGGTGCCACCTAGAATGACGGCCGCGCGCATGCGACGTGTCCTCAGTGCCTTCGCCCTCTGCCTGCTCCTGACCGGCGCCTGGCTCCCTTCCCCCCCCGCCATGGCCCAGGATCAGCCGGTCGTCGAGATTCGGCTGGTGTCCCAGTCGGCTTGGAACGGGCCCCGCCGGCCGTTGCAGCTTGCGTTCGACGCAACGAACCGGGGACCCCTTCCGCTCGACGACCTCTCGGTGGTGCTGTCCATCGAGGTTCCCGCCCGATCGAGGTCCGAGTATGCGCTTTCGTTGCAGAGCGACACCACGCTGCTCTCGGCGTCGTTGTTTCCCCAGACCGGAAGCCTACTGCCCGGGCAGACCAGGACGTTCACGCTCCGCCAGACCCTCGACGTGCTGGCCCTTCGCGGCGAGAGCGTCCTGTACCCGCTGAAGGTGCAACTTCTTTCTAAGGACGTGCCGGTGAGCGCGCTTCGGACTCCCATGATCTTCCTCGTCGAGCGGCCGGAGGTTCCGCTCAATCTTCAGTGGACGTGGGTGTTCGGCGCTACGCTCCAGTACCGACCGGATGGCGTGTTCCTCCCCGGGTCGCTGGAGTCCGACGTTTCGACCGACGGACGTCTCGAGGCCATGGCCGGTGCGCTCGCCGATCTGCAGCCTGTGGCTGCCGACGTCGTGATGTCCTCGGTCCTCGTCGACGAGCTGCAACGCATGCAAGGCGGGTATCGGATCATGGGAGAGGCGGGCGCCGTTCGGACCGTGCAGAAGGGGACGGCCGGGGCGGCCGCGGCGGAGAAGCTCCTGGCCACGCTGTCCCAGATCGCCCGTCGCTCGGGCACCGAGCTTCTCGCCTACCCTCTGGGCGACCCGAGCCTGCCCGCCATGGTCGAGTCGGGGATCGCCGTCGACCTGCCGGTGCTGATGGATCGAGGAGAGGCTCTGGTCGGATCCGCCCTCGGGGTAACACCCCGAAGGGACCTGGTCCGTCCCCCCTCCTCGCAGCTCGACGTACCCACGACGAACCGGCTTCGAACGCTGGGAGCGCGGACCGTGCTGATCGACGTCGACTACCTTTCCAAGCCCACCACCCCGCCCAAGTTCACCCCGACCCCCGTCGTCCAGCTGGCCGGGGCGCGGAAACCGATGACGGCCGTCGTGCCCGACGCGCTTGTCATGGAGAGAGCGACCGCCTCCCCCGGGGATCCAGTCCTCGCCGCCCACGCAGCCCTCGGGGAGTTGGCGACGGTCTGGCTCGAGTTCCCCGGAACACCGAACCGAGGCGTGTCACTCCTGTTCGGTGAGGGAACCGCGCTCGATCCTCGGTTCCTCCCGGCCTTCTCCTCGCTGGTCGGCCGGTCGCCGTGGCTCCAACAGGTGACGGCGCGCGAGCTGATCGCGACGACCGCCGACCGTGAGCAGCGCCCCATCCCCGACCGGGTCTACCCTCAGTTCAGCCCCGTCTACCTCAGCCACCTCTTGCTCGCGCGGGGGGCGCTCAGGCAGTTCGACCAGACCGCCGAAGGCGCCAAGTTGCTCGTCGAGCGGCTGCACACGCAGCTCCTGCTGGCAGATGCGGGGGAGTTCGTCGCCGACCCCCTCCGCGGTCGGACGTTCATCGATTCGGCGTACGAGGTCATCCAGCAGACATACAAACGGGTCGTGGTCTCTCCGGGGCTGGTGACCCTCACCTCACGACAGGGGAACATCCTGGTCACGCTCCGGAACTTCACCGGATACACCATCCGGGTTCGGATCGTGTTGATCGCGGATCGACGGATCTCGTTCGTGAAGGGCGAGTCACAGAAGATCACGCTGCCGCCGCTGCAACGAACGCTGGCCTTCGCCGTGCGGGCCGAGACCACCGGCCGGTTCCCGGTCAAGGTCCGCGTCCAGACGCCGGGAGATCCCGGGATCCCGCAGACGATCACCGAGACCGAGGTTCTGGTCCGCTCCACCGCCTACAATCGCATCGCCCTGGTGCTCACCATCGGCGCGGCGCTGTTCCTTCTTGGGTGGTGGGGAAGGAGGTTCCTACCTCGACGGAGGTCCTGACCCCTCCGAACGAACCGGAGGACACGCCGCAGTCCTTCGTCCGGCATTCCGCCGTCATGTCGGTGGGGACGGCACTGTCTCGCATCACGGGGTTCCTCCGGCTGGCCGCGATGGCCTATGCGCTGGGGGTGGCCGAGAGCAGGCTGGCCGACGCCTACAACGTGGCGAACACCACGCCGAACATCGTCTACGACCTGGCCCTCGGCGGCATCATCTCCTCGGTCTTCATCCCGGTGTTCGTGGAACGCCTGGAGTCGCGGAACCGGGACGAGGCATGGCACACGGCACGCACCGTCCTCACCGCGTCCACCATCGGGCTGACGGCCCTCGCGGTGCTCGGGAT
>JBKPGU010000135.1:0-5747 GCA_046729535.1 Actinomycetota bacterium | reverse complement strand
GGTCATGCACGGGACTGTACCCGCAGGCCGCGACGTCAATGTCATCAGCCGGTCTTGTCTACAGCGGCCCCCGGCTCCAGGAACTCGGCGGTGGTACGGCGTGCTCGACAACGTGGGGCTTCTGGTCGAGCCCGAGGACCTGGAGGCGCTTCGAGCTCACATGGAGGGGACTAGAGGCCACGATCGCCCTCGAGAGAGAAGACCTTCTGATCATGGACGATCGTTACGGTGTCCGCTGGGAGGTCACCACGACCGTTCGCGACGATCCCTGGTCCGAAAGCAGCGGGGCGGGGCCTCTGGGCTGGATCTCGGCCGCAGACTGGGATAGACGAGGCACAGGTAGACTGGCCGTCCGGAAGGGGGATCATCCGTGAACGAGTTGCTGTTAGAAGGTTTTCGCCATCACGCTTGGGCGAACAGGGAGCTGCTCGCGGCCTCCCGCGGCCTCACCCGGGAACAGCTCACGTCTCCGGGAACCGCCGTGGGCACCGAGCGAGGCATCCTGGCGATCTTCAACCACATCATCCGGTCGGATCGTGGCTACTCGTCGCGGCGCGGGGACCGACCAGATTGGGTCGAGAACGGAGAGGACACCGATGACCTCGACGAGCTGGAGCGTCGTGCCGACGAGAACGCGCAGGTCTGGGACCGGTTCCTGTCCGAGCCGATCGATGCGACGAAGCTGATCATCCTGGATCAGGGGGCGTACGAGGCCGAGCAGAGCGTGCTCGTCCTCCAGGCGCTCCACCACGGGAACGTCCACCGTGAGCAGATCTCCGCCATCCTCACCGGCCTCGGGTTCGAGCCCCCCGACCTCCAGGCGTGGTCGTACGCCGAGGCCACCGGGCACGCCCGGGAACGAACGCCTGAAGCCTGAGTCACTGAAGGCACCGCTCGAGGGGATTCCATGCCCGAACCCGTTTCTGCGTCACCTTCGGCGGAGGGGCCAGGAGGTGGGCGTAGACCAGCCCGGCCTGGTTCTCCCGGCGGATCCGTGGCCTCGTGGGGCGAGTTCGCCAGAGCCGAACCGAGGTTCGCGGAGCGCGTGCTCGAGCGATTCACCGCGCGCAAGCACAGCACGCTCGCGACGCTGCGACGCGACGGCTCACCAAGGATCAGCGGCTCCGAGGTGAGCTTCGATGGCGAGGACCTGTCGCTCGGCATGATGCCGGGGTCGTTGAAGGCGCGCGACCTCCAACGAGACGCCAGGCTGGCGCTGCACTCGCCCACGGACGACCCGCCCGAGCAGGATCGGAGCTCCTGGGCCGGAGAGGCCAAGATCGCGGGGCGCGGTGTCGAGATCACCGATCGAAGCCGTCGGGAAGAAGGACACCGCTTCCGCGTCGACATCACCGAGGTGGTGCTGACGCGGGTCGGTGAGCCGGCCGATCACCTCGTGATCGAGTCGTGGCATCCGGGCCGAGGGGTCGAACGCCGACGGCGCGACTAACGGAGTTCGGCCTTGAGGCGCGCGGCCTGAGCGGTCAGGTAGCGCTGTTCCGGAAGGTTCGTCGTTCGACCTGCCGCGGCGCGATAGTGGGCCATGGCGGCCCGTGTGTCGCCGGCCATCTCCAGCAGATGCGCACGGACCGCGTCGAGCCGGTAGTGACCGGCCAGCCGTTCGTCGACCGCGTCGAGCAGGGCCAAACCCGCCGACGGGCCGTCGGCCATGGCCATTGCGACGGCCCTGTTGAGCGTGACGACCGGGTTGCCGGTTAGCCGCTCCAACAACCCGTACAGCGCCAGGATCTGCGGCCAGTCGGTGTCGTCCGCGTGGCGAGCCCGGTCATGAATGGCCGCGATGGCGGCCTGGATCTGGTATTCGCCGACCGCCCCTTTGCCGATCGCGCCGTTGAGGAGGGCGACCCCTTCGGCGATGAGCCCCTGATCCCACCGCGTTCGATCCTGCTTCGCCATCGGGATCAGCTCCCCCGCGGCGTTGGTTCGCGCCGGGCGTCTGGCGTCGATGAGCAGCGTGAGTGCGAGCAGCCCGGTGACCTCGCCGTCGTCGGGGAGCATCCGATGCACCATCCTCGTCAACCGGATCGCCTCCCCCGACAGCTCGGTGCGGTGCAGCTCGCGGCCGACACTGCTGGCGTACCCCTCGTTGAAGATCAGGTACAGCACGTGGAGGACACTGCGCACGCTGGCCGCCTGCTCCTCGCGTGTCGGCATCCGGAACGGCACACCCGATGCCTTGATGCGCTGCTTCGCCCTGCTGATGCGTTGGGCCATGGTCGCCTCGTCCACCAGGAAGGCGTTCGCGATCTCGGCCGTGGTCAGCCCGCCGACCGCCCGTAACGTCAGGGCGATGGCCGAAGCCGGGGTCAGCGCCGGATGGCAGCACATGAACAACACGTTCAACGTGTCGTCCTGGTCGGAACCCTCGCCCGTCGCTGCCTCCCGCAGCAAGGCCAGGCGCTCCCGGTTTCTCCGGGACCGTTCGCTCCGCCGCTGGTCGATCAGCCGCCGCGCTGCGGTCTGAATGAGCCACCCGCGCGGCTTCTCGGGAACACCATCTCGCGGCCAGAGCACAGCCGCAGCGAACAGGGCCTCCTGGACGGCGTCCTCGGCGGTGTCGAAGTCGCCGGACCTTCGAACGAGAACGCCGAGGACCTGCGGCGCCAACTCGCGCAGCAGGTCCTCGACACCGGACGGCACGTTCAGCGCTCGCCACCCGCGTGTTGCAGGTATGCCTCCATCTCGGCGACATCGCGCGGCGCCTTGTCCATCACCTGACGCACCTGGATCGGCTGCTGCGTCGCAACGCCGCCGGGTCCCGGGACGGCCGAGATCTTCGCGGCGATCTCGATCGCACGCCCCTCGGACTCCACGTCGACGATCTGGTAGCCGGCCGCCCACTCCTTGAACTCCTGGAACGGACCATCGGTGACCACGGGCGCCGTCGCGCCGTCGGATCGCACGATCTTGGCCAGGTCGGGCCCTGCCAGGACCTCGGATCCGACCAACTCGCCACTGCCAACCAGCTCCTTGTGCAAGGCCTCGTAGTAGTCGAGATGCGCGGTGATCTCCTCCGGCTTCCACTCCTCCATGGGCGTCTCGACGACGCCTCCTTCGAAATTGACCATCAGCAGGAACCTGGGCATCTCACTCCTCCTCCTAGCTGTGTGCCCAATCTGGCACGTTCACCATTAGAACGGAGCAGGCCGTCCGTTCTCGACATCCGCGAGGCGGAAGAGACGAACCGGTTCGTCGAACCCCTTGAGCTTCGCCGATCCGATCTGCTCGAACCGGCTACCGACCTGGCCGCCGACCAGGTCGGCCACCTCGGACGAAACGACCACTTCGCCAGGACCGGCTTGCCCCGCGATCCGCGAGGCCATGTTGACGGTCCGGCCGAAGAGATCCAGGTCGCGCTGGATAACCGGCCCGGCGGCGACGCCCGCGTGCGCGGGCACACCGACCTCTTCGGTCATCTCACGAACGAGCCTCGCGGCAGCCTCCACCGCTCGCCTCGGGTCGCGGAACCACAGCATCGCGCCGTCTCCGAGCAGCTTCACCAGCCGCCCTCCCTCGGCTTCCGCGACGGCCTCGGCGCGCTCGCGCAGGACCTCGCTCGTTCGAGCCGCGGTCTCATCCCCCAGCTCCTCAGTCAACCTCGTGTATCCCGACAGGTCGACGAACGCGACGGCCGGCGGCGGCCCGGGCGCGGGCGTGGGTGCCAGGCCGCGCGTCGCCAGGTACTCCTCCAGGTTCTCGACGATCCCGGCGACCACCAGCTGTTGGACGTAGCGGTCGGTCAGCCACGCCGCCAGCCGCGGGATCAGATGGAACAGCCGCGCCACGGCCACCGAGACCTCCGTCGGGAAGGCCTCGATCTCCCGTCGGAGGAGCCGCTCGCGGGTGGGGCCCGCGACCTGTTCGTCGAAGAGGTCCGGCCACCCGTTCGCAGACAGCCTCGTCCCCTCGGCCACCATCCGGGCCGCCCTGGTCAGCGTCTGGTCGTCCGGCGCCAGCCGCCACACCTCCAGAAACTCCTCCAGCAGACTCTCCTCGGTCACGGGCAGGTGGGCATCGCGGTCCGGTCGGGGGATGCCCAGCGCCGTGTAGACCGAAGGCACGAGCGCGCCGCGTGGACCGGCACCGGACATGAACTCGGCGAACGTTCGCTCAGAGCGCGGACCCGGCTTCTCCAGGATGTACCGATCGACGTGGCTGAGGTCGAGGCTTCCGATCCGGACGGCCGCCTCGATCTGGTCCGGGGAGACGCCGGCCTCGAGCAGCGCGTCGATCATCTTCGCCCGGAAGCCGTCGCCGGCGTTGAACCGCTGGGGTTCGCGCCGCTGGATGATGCCGATCTCCACCATCCAGTTGATGCGATCGACCGAGACGGCGGATTCGGTCGACAGCTCTTCGGCCGTGAACGTCCGGGCCATGCGTGGATTCTAGGGACGCCGCGTTGGAGGCAGGAAGGATCAGATCCAGTCCCGCCAGCGGGCGATGGCCAACGTCACGAGGGCCAGCAGCCCCATGCCGACGATGGTCACCCAGAACAGGTCCGGGTGCGTGAAGAGCCCGACCTTGAAGTTCATCCCCATGACCCCGGCCACGACCACCGCCGGCAGCAACAGCACGGACACGACCGTGAGGACCTTCATCACGTCGTTCGTCCGCTGGGCGGTCTGGGTCATGAACACGTCGAACGAGCCGATCAGCATCTCCCGGACATCGTCGATCGCTTCCATGGCCGTTTCCAGCCGGTCGTGCAGACGCTGGTAGCTCTCGGCTGAGTGGTCGGAATCGGTGAACAGCTTCGAGTCGGGCTGGGCCAGCATGGAGATCACGTCCCGGTGCGGTCCGAGCGTCCGCCGAAGCCGGGTGATCCGGCGACGGCTCTGGAGGAGCTCGGCCATCAGCTCCTCCTCCTCCAACTCCTTCGTCAGGAGCTTCTCGTCCAGCTGGTCCACCTGTTCCTCCAGCTCGTCCACCACGTGGAAGTAACCGTTCAGGAGCCAGTTCAGCAGCGTGGCCAGGAACCGCGGTCCGTCCATCTCCCCCAGGGCGGTCTCGCCCTTGAGCGGCTCGTTGAAGGATTCGACCAGATCGAACTCCGGCGGGTGGATGGTCACGATCCAGTTGTCGCCGGCCAGGGCGCGGAGGCCGACCGGCTGGTACGAGCGGTCGTGCTCGTTGACCACCACCAGCGACACACGGAAGAAGGAGTCGAAGGCCTCGATCGAGGGGCGCTCGGAAGGACGCATCGCCCGCTGGACGGTGCCCTCGTCGAAGCCGAGCTTGGTCCACAGCTCGTTCGGCGTGTCCTCGTCCGACGCGCTGGCGTCGACCCACAGGAGCTCCCGCTTGCCGAGCTTGTCCAACGCAACGTCCCCGAGCTCGACCTCTCGGTCCGATCCGGCCGCGTCGTACAGAAAGGCCCGGAGGACCGGCCCCTCGGCCCGCTCCCGGTCCGTTGTAGCCCGCTTTTCGGTGGAAATGACCATGCCTCAGCCCCGCCGGCGGGCACGGCTCCTCAGGTGTGCCCCTTTGCACGGGAGGCTAACCACCGAACGGAGACGCCGAAGGGGGCCCTGGTCTGAAATGCAGGGCCCCCTTGGCTCTGCTTCGAATCAGCCCTCTAGTGGCTTGCCGGTCTCGAGCAGCGACTTCAGGCCACTGAGGACGTACGGCCAGCCGCCGCCCACGCTCGCCGCGGTCTTCGGTGACGCCTCGAGCCGGTCGTGCACGACGGTCAGCTTGGTGAACCCGCCGTCCTGGGGCTCGATCTC
>JBKPGU010000134.1:0-6166 GCA_046729535.1 Actinomycetota bacterium | reverse complement strand
CCGGTCCCGTGATCGAAGTGGTGAAGGGCGGACTGATCCTGGACATCGGCCTGCGCGGCTTCCTCCCGGCGTCGCTCGTCGAATTGCGCCGGGTCCGGGACCTGCACCCCTATGTCGGCCAGCAGCTCGAGGCGAAGATCATCGAGCTCGACCGGAACCGCAACAACGTGGTGCTCTCCCGCCGGGCGTTCCTTGAGGAGTCGCAGAGCGAGGGCCGCAAGAAGTTCCTCGAGTCTCTGAAGAAGGGCGAACGCCGGCGCGGAGCGGTCTCCTCCATCGTGAACTTCGGCGCCTTCGTCGACATCGGCGGGGGCGTCGACGGGCTCGTCCACGTCTCCGAGCTGTCCTGGAAGCACGTCGATCACCCCAGTGAGGTGGTGGCGGTGGGCCAGGAGGTGGACGTCGAGGTGCTGGACGTCGACCTTGATCGCGAACGCGTCTCCCTATCCCTGAAGGCCACCCAGGAAGACCCGTGGCGGGAGTTCGAACGCAAGCATCAGACGGGCGAGGTCATCGCGGGCTCTGTGACGAAGCTGGTTCCGTTCGGTGCGTTCGTCCGTCTGGGAGAGGGCATCGAGGGCCTGGTGCACATCTCCGAGCTGTCCGAGCAGCACGTCGAATCCCCGGAGCAGGTGGTGCAGGTCGGCGAGCAAGTACGGGTCAAGGTCGTCGACGTCGACGTCTCGCGCCGGAGGATCAGCCTCTCGATGCGACGGGCCGGCGAGGAGGTACAGGAGCTTCCGGAGGCCGAGATCCAGGCCGAGTCCACCGAAGAGCTGGTCGCGGACCAGGTCCCCGCGCCCGTGGCCGAAACCCGTGAGGTGCTCGAGGACGCCCAGGCGAGGGGCGACGAGTCGACCGAGGAGGCCCTCGAGGCGACGGTCGAGCCGGAGCCGGTCGCCCCCGAGCAAGCGGCGATGCACGTCGTCCCGGAGACCGAAGAGCCGGCCGTCGAAAAGGGCAAGGAGGGCGACGGTGGCGAGGAGGGCGAGGAGGAGGACATCTCGCTCGAGTCGATCGTCCAGGAGCTCAAGCGCCGCGAGGGGCGCCGCTAACCCCCCCCACCCGATCCAAGCCGGCTTCACGTCGCCGATCCCGATCACCGTGCCGCTAGCATTCGGCCATGCTCTTGGTGGGACTGACGGGCGGGATCGGGTCAGGGAAGTCGACGGTCGCTGGCATGCTTGAGGCCCGCGGTGCGGTGATCTTCGACGCCGACACGTTCGCCCGGCACGCTCTCGATCCCGGGACCCGCGGGTACCACCAGGTCCTGGAGACGTTCGGTCCCCACCTCTTGACGGCAGAGGGAGACATCGATCGCGAAGCGCTGGCGGCCCTGGTCTTCGCCGATCCCGAGGGGCGGCGGCAGCTGGAGGCGATCGTCCACCCGGAAGTGGCCAGACTCTTCCAGGAGTCGGTCGCGCCGTACCGCGGAACCGACAACATCGTCGTGTACTCCGTGCCGCTCCTCGTCGAGGCAGGGCTGCAGTCGGCTTTCGACGTGGTGGTCGTGGTCATGGCCGACGAGGACAGTCGGGTCGGCCGCCTGGCTCGGGATCGCCGGATGAGCAAGGAGGCGGCACGGGCTCGGATCCGGGCCCAGGCTTCCGACGAAGACCGGGAGCGGGTGGCCGACCTCCTGATCGACAACGGAGGCTCGGTCGAAGACCTCGAACGGCAGGTCGAGCGGGTCTGGCAGCAGCTGCTGGCCAGGTCGTCTCGGCCCCCGGTCGGTGGACAGGGCGATCATCCGGAAACCGCTTGACCGTCAGCTCGCGCGGCCGATAGGGTCGCCACAACCTCCAGCTCGGCAGGCCCGTTCACACCTGCCGATATCATCGCCTCGATGAAGTACCGCGCGGTGTTCTTCGACGCGGGCGAGACGCTCGTGCACCCCCACCCCTCGTTCCCCGAGCTGGTCGTCGAGGTCCTCAGGGAAGCGGGCCACGACGTGGAGCCGGCGCTGATCCGGGAGAAGCTCCACGTCGTCTCCGACCGATTCCTCCGGGCGGCTCGGGAGCAGGAGCTGTGGTCCACCTCGCCGGAGCGATCGCGCGCCTTCTGGGCGGGTGTTTACCGAACGCTGCTCGCCGAGATGGGCGTGCCGTTCGGCGACGGCCTGGCCGAGGCCTTCTACCGAACCTTCACGGACGTGTCGAACTACCGGCTGTTCCCGGACGCCTTGCCCGTGCTTGAACGCCTGCGGCGGGAGGAACTGACGTTGGGGGTCGTCTCGAACTTCGAGGAGTGGCTCGAGCGCCTTCTGGAATCGCTCGACGTCATCCCCTTCTTCGAGGTCCGGGTGATCTCCGGCGTGGAGGGATACGAGAAGCCGGACCCGCGGTTGTTCGAGCTGGCTCTCGAACGTGTGGGGGTCGAGGCCGCCGAGTCCGTCTACGTCGGTGACCACCCCTTCTTCGACACCGAACCGGCGTCGGCCGTCGGGATGTTCGCAGTGCTCATCGACCGGCGAGGCCGGTACCCGGATCACCCCGGCCCTCGCATCGCCTCCCTCGACGAGCTTCCGGCCGTCATCGGGCTCTCGGGCTGATGGCGGACCGGCGATTCACGGTGGAGGAGGCGAACGCGACGCTCCCCACCGTGCGTGAGATGCTGGCCAGGATCCGTGAGGCCCGGCAGGTCGTCCTCAGCGGCGGAGAGCGCGTTCGGCAGAACGCCCCCACCAACGGGGGCGGCCGCGAAGGCAAGGAGTACTGGGAGGCGCTGGCCACTCTGCGGCGCGACGTGGAGGCCCTGAACGAACAAGGGATCATCCTTCGTGATCCCGAGAGCGGGCTCGTCGACTTCCCGGCGACGCGCGAAGGGAGGGACGTGTTCCTCTGTTGGCGGCTGGGGGAAGCCGACGTCGGCTACTGGCACGGCCCGGAGGGTGGCTTCGCCGGTCGGCAGCCCCTGTAACCAGCGCTCGATTCCGAACGGCTTGTGGCAGACTCGGGTGGGATGATCCCCGCCATCGAGGTCAGAGGACTCAAGAAGTCGTACGGCCCGGTCGAGGCCGTTCGTGGGATCGATCTGTCCGTGAACGAGGGCGAGGTGTTCGCTCTCCTCGGCCCCAACGGGGCGGGGAAGACCACCACCGTGGAGATCCTGGAGGGGTTCCGCAAGCGCACTTCGGGCGAGGTACGGGTTCTCGGGTTCGATCCGGCCCGGCGCGAGCCGGCGTTCCGCTCGCAGATCGGCATCGTGCTCCAGTCCACTGGCGTCGATCCCTACCTGACCGTGGCCGAGACCATCGAGCTGTACAGCGGTTACTACCCGAACCCCCGGCCGATCGACGAGGTCATCCGGCTGGTCGGCCTGGTCGAGAAGCGAGACACGAGGGTGCTCAAGCTTTCCGGTGGGCAGCAGCGGCGGCTGGACGTCGCAATCGCCCTGGCGGGGGACCCCAAGCTCCTGTTCCTCGACGAGCCGACCATGGGGTTCGATCCTGGTGCTCGTCGGAACGCCTGGGAGGTGGTCAAGAACCTGACCGCGATGGGCAAGACCATCTTCCTCACCACCCACTTCATGGACGAGGCGCAGTACCTGGCCAACCGGGTGGCCGTCATCTCGAAGGGCGAGATCGTGGCGGAAGGCCCGCCGAGCACCCTTGTGGGGCGAAGCACGGGAGCGACCACCATCCGATTCCGCGTCCCGGAAGGCGCGGGGGAGCTCCCTCAATGGGGCCAGACCCCCGATCCCGACGGGTTCCTGCATATCCGCACGGAGGACCCCACCCGGCTGCTGCACGACATGACGGGGTGGGTCCTGGAGCGGAGCCTGCGGTTCGAATCGCTGGAGGCGCACCGCCCCACGCTGGAAGACGTGTATCTGGAGCTCACCCGAGGAGACGAACCTGAGGGGGGGACGCAGGACGGGGTCGAGGAGGTGGCACACGCGTGAAGCTCGGCCGTCTGACGTTGCGGCAGGTCAAGTACACGAACAAGGCTTTCTGGCGGAACCCCACGTCGGCCTTCTTCACCTTCGCCTTTCCCTTGATGTTCCTGGTGATCTTCACGTCGCTCCTCGGCAACGGGGAGGTGAAGCTCGGGGGAAAGGTCATCAGCCAGTCGACGTACTACGTCGCCGGCATGGCCGCCTTCTCGGTGATCACCGCCTGCTTCACCAACATCGCCATGGCGGTCTCCTTTCAGCGCGACGCCGGCATCCTGAAGCGGGTACGGGGCACCCCACTCCCGCCCCGGGCCTATCTGGTTGCCCGGGTGATCCACGCGGTGTTCGTGGCCGTGATCCTGGTGGCGATCTGTGCCGCCTTCGGCGCGGCCTTTTACGATGCCAGCATCCCCCGGGGCGCGACCCTCCTCAAGTTCCTGGTCGTCCTCCTGGTGGGCGGTGCCAGCTTCGCGGCCCTGGGTCTGGCGGAGACGGCGGTGGTGCCGAACGCCGACGCCGCCCCACCCGTGGTGAACGCCACGATCCTTCCGCTGTTGTTCCTCTCAGGGATCTTCTTCCCCGTTGGGGACGACGCTCCCGCGTGGATCCGTTTCGTCGGCGACGTCTTCCCGGTGAAGCATTTCGCAGAAGGCATGGCGACGGGCTTCCTTGGGTTGCCGTTCGAGTGGAACGACGTGCTCGTCGTCGCGCTATGGGGAGTGGTGGGCCTCCTGCTCTCGGCACGGTACTTCTCCTGGGAACCACGCGTCTAGGGTCGCGCCTCCTGGGCGGGGCCCGCACCGGTCGTTCTGGCTCGTGCTAGGCTCCGGCCGTCACCGGGCCGAACGTCGCGATGTCGGAACTCCAAGGAGGGGACATGAAGAGTCGGCTGCGAGTCCTGGCATTCTCGCTGGCACTTGGACTGGTCCTGGCGGCTTGTGGCGAGTCTCCGACTACGCCGCAGGCCACCGGCACCCCTACGAGTAGCGCATCGGCCAACCCGTGCAGTTCGCCGCCCGTCAAGCAATCCGGGACTCTGACCGTTGCCGCCGAGTTCCCGTACTACGCGCCGTTCCTCATCGGGGCCCAAGCCGACCCGACCGGGTTCGAGGCCGAGGTCATCCACGGAATCGCCGAGCGGCTGAACCTTCCGCGCGTTACGTGGGTCAACATCGCGTTCGACCAGCTTTACGCGCCCGGCCCGAAGCAATGGGACATCGGTGTCAGTGAGATCACGATCACCGACGAGCGTGACCAGGCCATCGACTTCAGCGCGCCGTACTTCGACGCGAACCAGGGGATCCTGGTGAAGGCGGACAGCCAGTACGCCAGCGCGACCACCACACAGGAGCTTCTCGACGCGAAGTTCGGAGCGGAGCAGGGAACGACGGGCCTGGCCTACGTCCAGGAGCACGTCAAGCCGACCAAGTCCGTCAGCCAGTTCGACACGACCGACATCACGGCCCAGGCCCTGAAGAGCGGAACGATCGACATCCAGGTGATCGACGTGCCCATCGCGGTCGGCATCATCCAGGGCTCCCAGGTTCCGCTCAAGCTGATCGGCGAGTTCATCACGAACGAGAAGTACGGCTTGGCGATGGAGGAGGGGAGCCCAATCAAGCCGTGCGTGGACCAGGCCGTCAACGACCTGAAGTCGACCGGGGAGTTGGAGAAGGCGCAGGTCAAGTTCTTCCCGGGAAGCACGCCGCTCACCGAGTTCAAGCCAACGGTCTAGGACCGTTGTTGTCCGGCGACGTGGCCTGAGCTTGGGCCAGGTTGATGCAGCCCTCCTCGGCCCCCATCCCCGCGTTCCCGGGTCCCGCCGGGCCACCCCGGCGTCGAATGCTCCGGGCCGAGCGCCGCGGGCTTGTCGTAGCCGTCGCCAGCTCGGCGATCGCGCTGATCCTTCTGGTGTTCGTAGCCATCTTCGCTCCGGGCTCGCACGAGGTGCGGCGGGCCTTCCTCTCGGCCGGGCACCTCAGGGACGCGGCGTTCGGCACCGACAAGACCAGCTCGGTCATCGCGGCCTTCTTCTCCGTCACCGTCCGGATGTTCCTCCTGGCAGAGGTCTTGGTGCTGGGGTTTGCGCTCCTCCTGGCGGTCGCGCGGAGCCTCCCGGGTCCGGCCTTCTTTCCCTTGCGGGTGTTGACCATCGCCTACATCGACCATTTCCGGGGCATCCCGCTACTGCTGGTGATGTTCATCATCGGGTTCGGACTCCCGGGGATGCAGCTCGGCCTGCTCTCCCGTCAGTCACAGTTCACCTACGGGG